>DBHP01000097.1 GCA_002295705.1 Candidatus Neomicrothrix sp. UBA825
GCAGTTAAAGAAAGTGATATTACAGATGATTTTCAATTAGCTATTGCTCTTGGAGGTGACGGCTCAGTTTTGAGAACCGTAACAGCAGTTAGCGGTCACGAGATTCCTGTTCTTGGGATCAATTTTGGTCGAATAGGGTATCTGTCCGGAGTAGAGCCAAGCCTTTCGCGTCAGCGAATAAGTCAATTCCTGAAGGGGGATTACTATCTTGAAAAGCGAATGAGACTTAAAATAAGATCATCCTCTGAAGAGATTCCTCTATACGCGTTGAATGAAGTAGTCGTTGAAAAGATTGATCCAGGAAGAACTGTTCGATTGGCACTTGAGATCAATGGGGATTTCTTCACTTCTTATGCTACTGATGCATTAATTGTCGCAACACCAACCGGTTCAACGGCGTATTCAATGTCTGCACGTGGACCAATAATTGACCCTATGCATCAAGCTATCCTTCTTACGCCAGTAGCTCCTCACTCGCTTTTTGACAGAGCACTTGTTCTCTCGCCAGATGATGAATTGAAAATATCTGTACTGCCAGACTGTGGTGCCTCATTTGCAGTTGATGGAAACGTTTCGGGGAATCTTGAGCTTGGCGATTCAATTATCTGTTCATCAGCAGAAAAACCTGCTCTGCTAGTGTCGTTTGGCGGAAGTAACTTTCATCAAGCACTCAAGGGGAAATTTGGTCTGTCAGACCGATAAGGAGAGACTCAGAGGGATAAATGGATGAAGTGACTGGATCAACTCCTTCTAAAGATGCGCGATTACTTGAGATGCATGTGAGTAATCTTGGGGTCATAGAAAACGCATCGTTAGTCTTTTCGCCAGGGATGACAGCGTTAACTGGAGAAACAGGGGCAGGTAAGACACTGATTGTCACGGCGTTGCAGCTACTCACTGGGCAGCGAGCTGACTCGGGGCTGATTGGTCCATTTGGTGATGAAGCCCGTGTGGATGCTCGCTATGTTATTGGGGATGATGAGATAGTGATCTCGCGTGCAGTGCCCCGAGATGGCCGCTCAAGAGCATACATCAATGGATCAATTTCGACTGTTTCTTCTCTTCAGGAAATCACAGAGAATTTGATTGAGATACACGGTCAGCACGGACACACTTCATTAGAAAAAACCGCCGAGCAACGTAATGCACTTGATAGGTACGCCAACATAGATCTAACAAAGCTTAAAGCGCTTAGAAAAACAAGAGGGGACCTTGCAAATGCCTTACAAGAAATATTAGGGCATGAAAATTTTCAGCAAGAATTAGATTTCCTTCGATTTCAAGAGAGCGAAATATCCCAAATCGGAATTGAGAGTCCAGATGAAGAAGAAAGACTGAAAGAGTCCGAAACTCTTCTAGCAAACGCTACGGATAATCAGTATCTCGTAATGAAAATTTCCGAAATATTAAAGGCAGATAGTCCTCTAGTTGAAGAGATAGGGAAGCTATTGCAGGAAGTAAAGGGAAATCAGCCTCTCGAAAGCTTTGAGCGCAAGTTGACTGAATTAATTGAAGTAATGACTGAAATTTCAAGCACCGCTAGAAATTTCGCTGAGTCAATTGATGTCGACCCACAACGACTCGACGAAGTTCAACAGCGGATAGCACTATTGCAAGAGATCCGTCGGAAATATGGGAGCACTCTCCAAACTGTTTTAGAGAAACAACAAGAACTTACGGAACAGATACTGAATCTCGAGAATGCCGGTCAGTTGTCACAAGAAATACAAGAAAAACTTCAAACAATAGAGAAAGACTTAGTTGCGGAAGAGAAAGTAATAGCGGATCTCCGGAAAAAAGCGGCTCCGGGGATAGCGAGTGAAATAGAAGGGTACCTTCGTGAGTTATCTATTCCAGAAGGAAAAGTTGATTTTCGCATTGATGGAGCAGCCGGAGAGCAAGTAGAGATATATGTGTCGTTAAATCGAGGACAAGAATTACGATCGTTGAGTAAGGTAGCTTCAGGCGGAGAATTAGCAAGGACAACACTAGCTGCAAGACTTGTCTTGTCGACAGAGCCTGAGACCCTAATCTTTGATGAAGTTGACTCAGGAATAGGTGGGCAAACGGCATTGGAAGTTGGAAAATGTCTAAAAGAACTTTCGACAGAGAGGCAAGTCTTGGTAGTAACGCACCTTGCACAAGTGGCAGCGTTTGCTGATAATCAAATCAAAGTTACAAAAAGAGAAAGCGGTGTACTTCCAGACATCGCAGTTCAAACACTTGATAAAGAGCAACGAGTTATAGAAATATCTCGGATGCTATCCGGTTCCCCAGACAGTGAAAATGCTCAGAAGCACGCCACGGAACTTCTTGAAAATGCACATTGATTGAATACTTAATCTCATTATCCAACGCTTGATGAAAAGACGCCGTTAAGATGGAGTCCCGTGAGCAAACATATCTTTGTGACAGGTGGCGTAGCGAGTTCTCTCGGCAAGGGAATCACTGCCTCAGCGCTCGGCAGGTTGCTCAAGTCAAGAGGATTGCGAGTTACTATGCAAAAACTCGACCCCTATTTAAATGTCGACCCTGGCACAATGAATCCCTATGAACATGGGGAAGTTTTTGTCACTGATGATGGTGGAGAGACTGACCTTGATTTAGGCCACTATGAAAGGTTCATAGACGAGAACCTATCTCGAGGATCAAATGCTACGACAGGCTCCATCTATTCATCCGTTATTGCTGCTGAACGGCACGGAGACTATCTAGGAAGAACTGTGCAAGTTATTCCTCATATCACTGATGAGATTAAGCAGCGCATCTCCTCTCTATCGCAAGAAGATGTTGATGTTGTTATAACCGAAATCGGAGGAACTGTAGGAGACATTGAAATTCTTCCGTTTCTTGAAGCGATACGACAGTTTCGTTTAGATATTGGTCGAGAGAATGTTTGCTATGTGCACGTGACCTTAGTCCCTTTTATAGGTCCATCCGGAGAGCAGAAGACTAAACCCACCCAACATTCAGTCACCGAATTACGCAGTCGTGGTATTCAACCCGATGCGATTGTTTGCAGAAGCGAAGAACCCATTAACGATGATTTGAAAAGGAAAATCTCCAATTTGTGCGATGTGCCGTTTAAGGGAGTCGTCAATGCAGCAGATGCGGATTCATTGTACGAAATTCCTCTAGTTATTCATGAAGAAGGATTAGACGACTTTCTATGCGATATTCTGCAGATCAATTCTCCTGAGCCTGATTTAGAGAAATGGCGAAACTTAGTTACAAAAGTCCGGTCGGCTACTGGGTCTGTGAGGATCGGTTTGATAGGAAAGTATGTGACGCTTATTGATGCGTATCTCTCTGTCGTAGAATCACTAAACCATGCAGGTATTCATGCAGGGACCAATGTGGAGATTGATTGGATTCAAGCAGAAGATGTAGAGGGTCTATTAGCTGCTGGTCGACTCAAAGATCTTGATGGAATAGTCGTGCCTGGAGGATTTGGTGAGAGAGGGATAGAAGGGAAAATTGCTGCGGTAGGTTACGCTCGAATGAATGAGATTCCATGCCTTGGGTTATGTCTTGGAATGCAAGTTATGACAATTGAATATGCTCGTAATGTTCTGGGTCTGACTGATGCCCATTCCACTGAATTTAATCCAACGACCCTCAATCCAGTCATTGATCTTATGGAGTCTCAACGAGAAGTGACCGACATGGGCGGAACTATGCGTTTAGGGGCTTACATAGCTGAGCTAGCTGAAGGCTCACAAGTTGCAAACGCGTATGGCAAAACAGTTGTCTCTGAACGTCACCGTCATCGATACGAATTCAATCCCAAATTTAGACAAAAATTTGATGACAGCGATTTCGTATGCTCTGGAGAGAGCCCTGACGGAAGACTTGTTGAATTCATTGAGCTGCCAACGCATCCTTTCTGGGTGGGGACGCAAGCGCACCCTGAGTTCAAAAGTCGACCTGACCGCCCTGCACCATTATTTGAAGCTTTTATCTCTGCTGCAGCTATCAGAGCAGCTGGAAGAAACCCACAACTACTCAACATAGATGAAACACAATCTATTCATTAAAATAAGTGATGCCCGGATTTAAATCACTCGATAACCGACTTAAATTTCAAGGGAAAGTTACTACGGTCTATGAATCTGACTTTATAGCTCCAAATGGCGAACAAATAACACGTGAAATCACACGCCACCCCGGAGCAGTATGTGTTGTGCCAATTGTTGAATCGGAAGTTATTATGATCAGGCAATTTCGGCCCGCAATAGGTGGCCATCTTCTTGAAATCCCAGCTGGGAAAAGGGATATCGAAGGTGAGCCCCCAGATGTTACCGCCCACCGAGAACTGCAGGAAGAAGTTGGACTATCAACTAATAATTTGGTCGAACTAGCCCAATTCTATAACAGCCCAGGCTTTTGTGATGAATACTCGTACTGCTACGTGGCATTGGATTGCGAATATGTTACCGATGACAGGCAGGGGCTTGAAGAGGAATACATGACGATTGAGCGAATCTCAACTTCAGACATATTAACGTTAGTGACATCTGGGAAAATTGTTGATGCAAAAACTATTATCGGCTTGTCATTAGCTATGCAATATCTCAATGAAAGATAATTCAGGTATAGAAGATTCAGCGGTGCTTGACTTCTTGCTATGGTTACGAGTCGAGAAGGGTAGGGCAGACTCAACAATCGCATCCTACAAGCGAGATTTAAAGAAGTTTCTCGAATGGGTGAGGCAAAATGGTTTGAATATGCAAACTTTGGGAGAAAAAGACATCATACGTTTTCTTCGACACCTACAAGAAGTGAGTTACTCTGAATCAACAATAACCCGAACAATGGTGTCGGTTCGATCGCTATATATGTTCATGGATGTAGAAGGTCTGCGAATAGACAATCCAACAAAGAGTATTGAACTTCCACGCGTTCCAAAGGGTTTACCAAGGGCAATCAGTGAAGAGGCAGTGACTGAACTCTTAGCTGCAATAGAAGGAGACGACCCTGTTGCAAGAAGAGATCGAGCTATGCTAGAAATTCTCTACGGAACCGGTGCGCGGATCACAGAACTAGTTAGCCTCTCGCTTAGCGATATTGATCAAACAGAAAATCTGCTGAAAGTT
>DBHP01000077.1:0-3157 GCA_002295705.1 Candidatus Neomicrothrix sp. UBA825
CTTCCATCCTCAGGTCGGTGCAGAGTTAACAGCAATGTATTTATCTGCAGCAGGCATGGTTTTCCCGGGGGATAGCCAAAAAGAAGGAGATGAAGGTTCGTCTGGAAGTTTTAAGTACACAAAGAGGGTGTTTGATGGCAATCATGCGGTCCTTGAATTCGAAACGATGATGGATGGAGTATCAGTCAACGGGGTTGACATTATTTCATGCGATGATGATGGAAAGATCGTTGAGTTTAAAGTGATGTTGCGACCACAAAAGGCAGTAGAAAAAGCACGAGAGCAGATGATGGCTGCACTTGAGAAATTAAATCCTTGACGCTCGGTTAGTTAGCGCTCGCACCAATCGGTTTCAGAACATCCGTAAAATTCCCATTTCAATTCTTTTTCTGAACTGCCTGGAGGGTTTCCTGTTAATTCTGTGAATATGACTTGATAGAGATTTGTTTTAAACACGTATCTGTCATTTGCTTCGTCGTAAAGCATTGAAGTTGCTATGTTATCCTCAAATGCCCATCTCTCAGGCATGAGTAACGGACCCCCTGAGATATTTACTGTTGTTACTAAAGGTGCAACAGTTTCATCGTTTGGATCCCAGTCGACAAGCAAACTTTCTGGAAGTTTCACAAGGCCTGGAAACTTTTTATCCCAACCTCTAATGGCAAAATAGGAATTATCTACCCCCCATCGTTTGAAGCATTGCCTGAACGGTGAATAACAGTTTCCAAATTCAACATAAAGAGCGCCCCACGAGACTTGAATGACCGGCTCGCCTGAAGCGTCTGAACGACCCCAGCTATTCTCATCAGAAAAATCGGGTAATTCATCTGCGTCACCGAGTCCTGCTTCCAAAGCCTGTAGGGCAACATCAGCATCTTCGAGAGCAGTAATCCCGCATAATTGTCCACCGATAATAATTTCACAACCAGTTGGAATGCTTGGTACTCCTGTATTGGGAAGTCCAGCTGCCTCAAGTGCTAATAAGTGAGCTGTGCGCGTTCCTTCGCCGTACCATCCATCGGCACCAATTTCGAGAAGTTCTTGAAGTTGTCTTGTGTCCTCGCTTTGGACCATCCACTTATAATCTCTTGTGAGGATTCCTTCAGGAGAATTATCAACTAGCTCAACTTCGTCTATAACTTCGGCAGTAGGTTCCGCTGAAACTGCTTCTGCGCTCTCTTCACTAGTGGTGGAGCTGCCGCTGTCCTTGATAAAACCAAAATAGGTGATAAGAATAAGCGCCGGTAAACCGATAACTAGGAGCGCGTTTCTTATACGACGGTTCCTTCGCCGTGGACCAAACAGTTGACTCATAATGGACTCCGCATTTCCATAACCAAAATGGTAAAGGGAAATACCTATTTATACAAAAATCATGACTTTACATTCACTAACAATTCGTAAACGCCTTAATTTTCAACCTTTTTTCTTTTGTTGAGAAGCCAATATTTATATTAAGTTAATGAAATGACTGAATCTCAAAAATGGATAAATGTCACTTCTTTGGGTGACTTAATGGATATGCAAGCAGAAAAGTACGGGAATAAAGATGCAGTAGTCTTCCCTGAGGGTCGGTATTCATTCCAAGATATTGCTAATCGTGCTCAACATATTGCGAAAGCTCTTCTATCTCTCGGAGTAGGACCAGGTGACAGAGTGGGATATTTTTTGCAGGAATGCATCGAGACAATAGCAATTATCATTGGTGCTGCAAAGATTGGAGCCATAACCGCTCCCATTAATTCACGATTTAAGACAACTGAGTTACAACAAGTTATTGTCCATGCCGGTATGAAAGTTATCTTTACTTCATCACCAGAAATAGGAACAGATTTTAATGGATTAATTAATGAAACTTTCCCTCAAATAGCGGAGTCAAAATCAAAATTTCTGGATTTCCCCGAAGCACCTGAATTAGATGCCTTAATCATGCTTGATCATATTGAGCGTCAAGGAATATTTAACTTGTCTGACATAGAGGAAATGGCAGATACAATTTCTGACGAAGCTGTGGCTGCCAGCCAAGCAGGAGTGAGGGTCCGAGATACGTCAATCATCATGTATACCTCTGGGACAACAGCAATGCCTAAAGGTGCAATGCTTAGTCACGAATCTTTCAGTCGTTATGCGGCATCAATCCAAGAAAGGATGCGTTTACATGAGGATGATATCTTTTGGGCTGCACTTCCTATGTTTCACATTGGCGGGGTTGCTTTTGTAATAGCCTCACTCTTTGTCGGTAGTACGTTCATACATACTGGGAATTACAACCCTGATGTAGCTTTGCAACAGATTCGCGATGAAAGGCCCACTGTAGCTTTACCAGCTTTTGAGACAATATGGGTTCCTATAGTGAATCATCCAACGAGAGAAGAAGATGATTTTGACTCTATAAGACTCGTTATGGTCGTTGGAGTTCCAGAACGGCTTCGACAATTTCAGAAAGAGACTCCTCATGCCCCTATCTTGAATTGTTTTGGTCAGACTGAGGTCTGCGCTTTCCTTTCGTTATGTGAACTTGATGATGAACCAGAACTTCGTTTTACGAAAGGAGGCTTTCCATTGCCAGGGATGATAGCAGAGGTGCATGATCCAGAGTCTGGAGAAATACTCCCGCATGGAAGTGTTGGGGAGTTATGGTACAGAGGACCAAATATGTTTGATGGATACTTTAGAGATCCTGAGCTGACTGAAGAGGTTTTCGACGAAAGAGGATTCTTCAGAACGGGAGATATCTGCGAACTTGATGAAGACGGAAGAGTTACCTTTGTTTCACGACTTAAGGACATGCTGAAAGTCGGGGGGGAGAATGTTTCTGCTGCCGAAGTTGAGGGTTATCTAATTACCCATCCGTCAATAGCGTTGGCACAAGTTGTTGCTGCTCCCGATGAACGTTACGTGGAAGTACCCGCTGCTTATATCCAGCTAAAACCAGATGCGCAGGCAACCGAAGAGGAAATTATTGACTTTTGTAGGGGAAAGATTGCAACGTATCGAGTTCCTCGCTACGTAAGATTCGTTGATGATTGGCCGATGTCAGGCACAAAGATTAAGAAAGTTATCCTTCGTGAAATGATTTCTGATGAGTTGAAGAGTAAAGGAATAACTCAGGCGGAAAAAATTAGCAGTTCCTGAGTGGAAGCTACTCCAATCACCA
>DBHP01000077.1:3537-5728 GCA_002295705.1 Candidatus Neomicrothrix sp. UBA825
GGTAGTGGAAATGAATCGCTATCCAACTGTGCTGTCATTGACCAGTCATGAACGATCACTCTTTTAGCTATTCTCCATTCATCATTTCTATTTTCAAATATGTCGATATAACGGCCCGAGAAGAAATCAAGGCACTCAATTCCGGAATCATCTGTTCTACGTAAATATGCCAGACTGAAAGCTTCAGACCGAGCCTTGTTCGGATCATCCGGATGCATCTCGATCAAAACATTAGCTATTGAATGGGTTGTATGGTGTGAGCGCTCTCTCAGAGACTGCACAATAAATGCTGCGAAGTCTTGACCGGGACCTTTCCAGTGCCCATGGTCATCAGTGCTATCTTCGTGGTAGCACGATCGAATCAAGTCTTCGTCAAGACGGTCTACTCCACGTGCATACCGCATGATGACATTTCGTATTTCATCTTTTGCTATGAGAGTTCTGATCTTTTGTTCCAATAATGAATCCATACTGTGCTTTTCTAGTGGATAAGTTGAGAAAAGTGAATTGAGTTTACTTAAATCTATATTTCTGTTTTTGCTGAAAGAACTGACATTCTGTATTGTCAGTTTTAGATTGAGCAACTAGGGGGAGTTGTGAGCAGAGTTATTTCAACTGACACGCATATTGTTGAGCCACCAGATATTTATGCAAATGGAATGCCAGCACATTTAGTGGATCTGGCACCGAATATGAGAAAAGTGACCAATGACAATGGGAAAGTAAGCGACGCTTGGTTTCTTGGCGACCAGCAGGTTGTCACATTGGGAGCTGTTACTCAGGCAGGTCGTCGTTTTGAAGAGGAGTCGGAACTTGATTTTGTTGAAGTTTGGGAAGATGTGCGTGAAGGGGCTTACAAACCCGATGAAATGCTTGAAGAATTAGCAATGGATGGTGTGTGGGGAGCTGTCGTGCAACCAAGTCAAGGTTTGTTTTGGTATCACATTGAAGATACTGAAATTCTTAGTGGAATCTGCCATGCGTATAATAACTGGCTTGTTGAGTTTGTATCTTCGCATCCTGATCGCCTAAAAGGTACGGCAATGCTTAACGTTGATGACCCTCGCGAGGCTGCTAAAGAGTTAGAGCGTTGTGTTGATCTAGGAATAGAGACCGCTTTTATTCCTGTAGCTCCACTTTCTCACCAACCTTATCGGGACCCTATTTATGACCCTTTGTGGGATGCGGCAAACGAAACAGGAACAGTTCTATTGATGCATATAGCGACCCAGCGAGCGAACGTTCCAGGCTGTGAGATAGGTGTTGATATGAGCACCTATACCCCTGCAGGTTTGCGACCAACGCAAGATTACTGGGTGCGTTATGCAATGACCGATATCATCTTCGCTGGGGTTTGCGAAAGGTACCCGAAGATACAGATTGGATCGACGGAACATGAAGCATCGTGGGTTCCTCACTGGCTAAGACAAATGGATTTTACCTATGAGAACCGCCCAGTGTATGCGAAGTACAACTCTGCGGAAGGTTTTAAACCCAGTGACTACTGGAGAAGGAATATGTTTGCCGTCTTTCAAGAAGATCCGGCTGTATTGAAACTTCGTTATGAAATCGGATTGGATAACTTGGTTTGGGGAAATGATTACCCGCATTCTGAATCAACTTGGCCTCACTCAATGCAATTTTTGGATTCTATGTTTGCAGAGGTTCCTGATGAGGAGCGTCACCAGATTTTGGATACAAATGCTGTTCGTTTATTCGGTTTTCCTGAATAATTTTGAAATTAACTTTTAGATTCATTTGAGCTGGCAGATTGACCTCCGAAAAGAGAACGGCCAATCGTAACTGAGTCGCTGAGTTTTTTTGTCTCTGCAGTCCAACCCCATGCACTAATTATTGCTAGTTTACTAAATCGCCATTTACGATCAGCCTCTAATGTTAAGAACCCTTCGTAGCGACCACCTTGGATTCCTCCTGGTCGTGTTGTCGTAAAATATGAGGTCAGAGAAGCGCTGTCACAGCTTTCTTTTATAACCAATGAAATATTTGTGGCGTTGTGGCCACCACTTATAATTCCGGATCGTGACTGGTATCGCTGGTAAAGCGGTTCCATTTCAGATCTTCCCTCAAAGTGCATGTCCACGCCATCGGGTGGAAAATTTATAACATCTAAGGTCGCATTCTCAGAGAACGCGTCAAGGATGTCAGGTATGAATCCGGTATCGATACCGTA
>DBHP01000077.1:6134-10781 GCA_002295705.1 Candidatus Neomicrothrix sp. UBA825
CTGTTCAAGTTCATTTGACATTAGAGATACTCCATTTCCCATCCGTCAGGTGGTTGCGTGATATTTCGCGAATGCTTCGCTAATCGGGGATTATAGGGTATGCCTCGAAGTTCTGACTCCAATAACGGACCATCATAAGTTATCCATTGCTGAGGAATTAACTCTATGATCACTCTTCCAGGAGTATCCTGTCGTCGCAGGAATTCAGCCTGTGCTTCCGTATCACCTGCTCGAAGTCGGGATGCCAGCATCGGGTAAAACCATTCTTTAATGTCATCAATATCACGATGCACTATTGCCATGGTCTTAGCAGTCGTAGTAACGTCGCCACCCAACCACGTTCCTTCGCTTGAGACAACAACTGAGCTTTCGGGCCTAGCAGAAAGGGCTGGGACTCTTTTTCGTTGCCCCATACACGTGACCCAGAATTTTTCTTCGTGCCATACGAACCGGTGCATTACCCCTACCGGCCATCCTTCGCGGTTTGTCCAATTCACAACGCATTCTGTTTGTGCTTGGTAAAGGCGTTCTCTTTTCTCATCGGTAATACCAACATCGCTAACGTCGGTGTAGTCAGTTTTTTTTGGTTTCATAAGGTTCCCCGTAGACCATTGTGAGTCAGTTAGCTCAAAATAACAAACAGGCAAGTTAACATCAGGGTTCCAGACTCGTTTTTATCAACTTCCTTTTCTACGAATCACGACCTAGGGTGCATGAGTGGGGATTTTAAGAGGTTCAGGTACGTCAGACTCAGAGTGGCGTCGTGGACAGTTACTGAACGCTACCTACATTTGCGGTTTCGTTGCTGGATTTGATTCGACGAGCACCTTTATTCTCTTTCCAGCAATTCGGCAAAGTCTTGGGAATGGCGATACAGCCTCTACTACATGGATCCTTACTATTGTTGGAATAGTAAGCGCTGCTGTTCTTCTACAAGCAGGACATCTAGCGGATCGTTTTGGACATAACAAAATAATGATTACTTCTGCAGGAATGTCTGTTATTGGATCCGTGTTAAGTGCTGTTTCCCCGAACCTATTAATCCTCGTGGCGGGAAGAGGGATTCAAGCAGCGGCACTAGCAGGATTGGGTGTGAGTTCAATCGCTATTATCGTTAGAGAAACAGAAGAAGGAGTTCTAGCAACTGCATTGGGAAGATGGGCAGTGTGGACTGCAATCGCAGGAGTGAGCGGACCTATTTTTTCTTCAGTTTTTGTTGAATATGCCTCCTGGCGGCTTTTATTTGTAATCGTAGTGCCAATTAGCGCATTAATTATTCTTCTTGGCGGTCCTTCTTGGTCGAAAGACCATACAGTTCTCGAGCGTGAAAGGCTTGATATTACTGGAACTTTAGGAGCGATGGGCGGGATTGCTATGGTTGTTTTAGCCCTTCTTGAAGGCAACAGTTGGGGGTGGGTAGGCGCAAAAACAGTTTTAAGTTTACTTGCGGGTTTGTTGCTCATTATTCTTGTCATTCTCAGGTCCAAAGTACATGTAAGCCCTGTTATCCCGTTGAATCTGTTTTCGGAAAAGCGTTTTGTTCTCATGGCTATTATCGGCTTTACTTCATCATTGATGTTCTTTGGTATGTGGTTGGCGTTGCTTAGTTACGCCATTGATGTGTGGGGGTTTAGTCTGATCAAAACCGGATTATTACTTACAATTATGCCTGGGACAATGACTTTGATTGCATTTCCCGCCGGACGTTTTGCGGATGCGCACGGATTTAGAGGAGTGATGCTTTCAGGATCACTGGTTTTCACGATTGGATTTGTGCTTACAGCTTCAACAATCAGCTCGGTCGCTTCAATTAATACCATGATTCCAGCTGTAGTAGCTGCAGGAGTTGGAATGGCAACTGTTCTAGGAAATACGACAGCTGCGGGAACGCAGAATCTTGACTCTGATCTGGTCGGAACAGGTACCGCAATTCTTCAAACGTCTTACCGTATAGGTGGATCATTAGGATCTGCGGTTGTGGCAGCAATTTTAGAATCAGGAACCATCGGAACCCCTAGAACACATGAATGGTCAATCTGGGCAATTGTCATTAGCGGAGTCATCACTAGCTCGCTCTGTTTATTTATAAAGACAGATATCAAGGATGTTTAGTTATACGAAGGTAAGGTCGTACCTCGTCCCACCCCTGTGGAAATAGTTCAGAAGCTTCGGCATTTGACACAGAGGGAGAGATGATGACATCTTCGCCTTGTTTCCAATTAACTGGAGTTGCGACTTTGTTTGAATCTGTTAGTTGCATGGAGTCAATTACTCGGAGTATCTCGTCAAAGTTCCTCCCGGTACTAGCTGGGTAAGTTAGCGTTAAACGTATTTTATTGTTGGCATCAATAATGAAAACAGACCGCACCGTGAGGGTATCGTTAGCTTGTGGATGAATCATTTGATACAGAGTTGCTACTTTTCGTTCAGGGTCACCGATGATAGGGAAATTAACAGTTGTGGATTGTGTTTCTTCTATGTCTCCTATCCATGAATTATGATCTGAAATATCATCAACGGAAACAGCGATAGCTTTGACATTTCGTGCCTTAAATTCATCTCCGAGGGCAGCAGTGTAACCTAGCTCAGTAGTGCAGACGGGAGTGAAATCTTTCGGATGTGAAAAGAAGACCGCCCATGACCCTTCCTTCCAATCATGGAATCGTATAGTTCCGTGCGTTGTTTCAGCCTCAAAATCTGGTGCAGTATCGCCTAGCTGTAATGACATGGGAGTTCCTTCTTTTATTATTAGGGGTCTGTGATGAATTTAATAATAAACCATTAATGAACAAAATTTTAAATTTTCTACGAGTGAAATGATATGGACAGACTGAGGTTCTAGGTCTACTTTATGAATTGAAGGAGATGGTATTGCTTTCATCTGATTTGTATTCACGTGAATATAGAGTTTCCCCCGAACATGTCTGGGAGAGAATGCGTGATGACCATCCTCTCTTCTATGACGATATAGGGAAGATGTGGTGGGTGACCCGATACGAGGACGTAAAGAATATCTTTTCAGATCATCAAACCTTCTCATCGTCAACATATGACTTAACTACTGGCCAGGTGGTTGGACCCACGCTTATATCCCGTGACGACCACGGGCATGTTGTACGTCGTTCAATTGTTGCACCAGATTTTGTTGGAAAGCGTCTTCATAACTACGAACATTTAATTTCAGAATGTGCAGAGAACTTAATTAAACAATTCTTTAACAGATCAGATGTATCACTAGTTCGTGAATTTAGTTCTCAATTGCCAGTGGATGTTATTTCAGCAATCTTGGGTATGGAAGGGGACGGAGGGCTATTTCGTTCATGGGTTACAGATATGATCATGGGCCTATCTGGATCTGATGAATTACGAGAGAGGGGTTTAGATGCGAATTCCGCCTTTTGTAACCATATTGCTCCCCTTCTTGATGGAGTAGATAATTTGAGTCGCAATGACCATATTGCGAAGATTGCTAGGGCAGAAATAGATGGGCATCGACTAACGAAAGAAGAGATCACTGCATTCTGTGGGCTTCTATTTATAGCGGGGGGAGAAACAACGGATAAGGCAATAGCAAATATGTGGTGGAATGTCCTGTCCGACCCTCATATCCGAGATGCTGTACTTGATGACATCTCATTATGGGATAATGCGTTTACTGAAACAATGCGCCGCACACCAGCAGTAATCAGTGAAGATCGATTCGTTACGAAACCGATTGAATTATATGGATGCGAGATACATGAAGGGGAACGTGTACGCGCATGTCTAGGTGCAGCTCACTTAGATCCCACTGTATTTACTGAACCACTTACCTTCGATCTATTCCGTTCAGACTTACATATTGGAAAAGAAAACAGAACAGGTATCTCGAAAGATCCAACGCGCAGTGGCCATTTTGGTTTCGGTTTAGGTAAACACTTCTGTATCGGGTATGAACTAGCTCGAAAAGAAGCTGTCATGGGTTCCGAGTTGCTCGTTGAAAAACTAGGGAACCCCACACTAGGTAAAGGCCAGACTGGACCTATGATCCAAGGAAATTCATTCTTTGCAGTGAAAGAACTTTCTGTTTCTTTCAAACACTAGAAGCTTTAAAGACTCTTATTATTTAGAACATTCTCCGCATGTTCCCAATAAATCAAGTCGGTGACGATCAATACTAAAACCATAATCATCAGCGATTTCCTTCAAAGATTTCTCTAGGGCTTTCTCAATCTTTTCAGTTAATTGAAAATCAAGTATTTCACCACATGGTGAGCAAATAATATGATGATGATGATCAAGAATATGCTCCGCTAATTCATAATGAGCATGTTCATCGTTAGTAATTATTTTCGCAACCAACCCTGCTTGTTCGAGAACAGCAAGATTACGATACACACTTGACTGCGCAAGCTTAGAGTCAGATTCCAAAATTTGATTTATCGTAATAGGCTTTGATGTACCGAGAAGAATTTCAACGAGTTGACGACGATTCTTCGTGTAGCGCTGGTTTATTGCACTCAGTTGCGAAGCAGCTAATTGATCAATATCTGTTGCGCTGGTTGTGCTCATATTCACATAATACTTTCAGAATTTAAAATGATCGTAATCCATCATCTTTATTATCTGAAGCATGATGGTGATGTGGGTCATCTAGAAATACCTTTG
>DBHP01000053.1:0-16255 GCA_002295705.1 Candidatus Neomicrothrix sp. UBA825
TCAAATCCTGCCCCCGCCACACAAAAATATTCAAATGATTGGGGGCCTTCCCAACTTGCTCATTCTTGCTACTGTTTTCCATGAAAGGGGTGATCGGGTTAAAGGAGAAGAAGAGAGGCCTGAAAAAAGTCCTTTGAATATAGCAAGCAAAGCTTTAGAGGAATTTAGGTTTCTCGCAACTGTAATACCCATCCAAGTAAGTATGTAAATAGGGATCAGAATAAGTGGCAAGTTTGCTCTAGCTATCCAAATACGATTCCGAAAAGTCAAATATATGGCTTCACTATGCCTAGTTGGTTCTGTTCTAGGATGTGTTACCAGAAGATCAGCAGCGTAAAAGATTTTCCATCCTGCATTGAGAATTCTCCAGGATAAATCAGTTTCCTCCATGCTGTAGAAGAGGTCTCCGGAGTAACCATCAACTTGATCCCAAGCGAATTTTCGAGCCACACTGGCACCCCCTAGAAAGCTAGTGGCCTCCCCAGAAATAGCCTTCGATTTAGAGCCTAATCTTGGAACATGACGTCGTGCGGTCAGACCATCTTCATCGATGATTCGAAGACTAGCAATCGCAATTGAGTCATCAGCGTTAAAAGTTTGCTTCACTTTATAAAGCAAATCATTGCTTGTTAATTGAGCATCATCATCTAAAAAAAGAATAATCTTCTCGTTTGTATTAGATGCTCCCAGATTTCGTCCCGCTGGAATTCCGATATTTACACTTGAGTGCACATGTTTCTCTGCATCTACTGAGTAGTCAGGAACAAGGCCATTCCAAACGATAATAATTTCAACGTTGATCTTTTCCTGATTTCTTATTGAATTGATCGACTCTTTTAGGGCTTTAGGCCTGTCTCCCATTGTCAAAATAACCGCCGACATATCAAACTTCATGATCTCATTGTACATGAGCAGAAATTTTGCTGATAAACACCCTAAGATACCAACGTGAGTGATTTACCGTCTATTGAGGAGTTAAGGCATATAACGCAACCCCCATCTGTTATTAACCGGCCTAATGGTGAGCACTGGATGGGAAGACTGTATTTCAGGAAGATTTCTCCCTACTTCACACGAGAAGCACTTCGCATAGGTCTATCCGCGAATCAGGTCACCTATATGATGATTTTCTTTGGCCTTTTAGGTGCTTGGTCTTTCGCTTTTGACGGCCTTCTTGCTCTCCTTGGCTTTCTTGGGATCCAGATCTATCTATTGCTTGACTGTGTCGACGGCGAAGTTGCCCGGTTTAAGAAAACAGAGGGAGCTAGGGGAGTTTATCTTGACAGGTGGGGTCATTACGTTGTCGAAGGTTCCATAATCATTGCATTCAGCTTAAGAGCATCTGAATCCTCCATAAATGGATATCTCGTCTTAGGGCTACTGGGATCTATTCTTGCATTGCTTTCCAAAATTGAGACAGATTTAGTCGACTCTGCAAGATATCAGGCGGGATTTGGAGTAATGCCTGAAAAGGCAATAAAGATGAAATCTGAACCCTTGGCATACGGAAGAAAAATTATCCGGTATCTACCATTTCATAGAGTTCTGCATGCAGCGGAGGCCTCGATAGCAGGATCGGTTGCCATAATAATTCAAGCGATTACAGGAAATAGTATTTTCTCTGAGATTTTCACCGTTTGGCTATTTTCCACAGCAGCAATAGTCGCTCCATTGCATTTGGTCAGCATACTAAATTCTTCAAGGCTCATTTCGGAATAAACACTTTGGCTTCACGAATCATCTCAGCAAATATTTTAATAAGAAATAATGAAACTATTGTAACCATAAGAATTCGTGAAATTAAAAGAGCAATAACAAGAGCGAGGACTCTTCCTTCCCAACCAAGGAGAGTCGTTGAAGCAGATTCGGTTGGAGTTGCACTTTTGCTAAGTTGCTTTAATTGAATTTTTGTTGAATTAGAGAGTCTAATCACAGAAGTGATGCAGAAGGCACTGAAAATAATCCAGTGGTGATCTACCTCTGATCGAGAAAACAAGCTTGTCAGAATGGCGAACTCACTAACTATTGAACAAATTGGACCGACCCATTCAATTTTTCCCTTAAGCGAATTTGCCCCGCAAGCTCCGATAACAACAATAGATAGAAGCCAAACTAAGGTTTTATCGAAAAAAAGCAATGGCGTCATAAGAATTTGCACAATAAAGACACCGATTCCATTTCCTTTGGAGATGGAATGGCTAATCAGACTCATCAATCTCCCATGATTCTTGAGAACTTGTGAGCCATGAACTGCTGAGCAGGCGCCGCGTCGTAATCGTCCGGTTATCTGGTAAATGGAAGCTACCGTATTCCACAATAATAATACCCATAACACAGTCTGGCCATTACTAAATAAGGCGCCGAGTGTTATCAACCCCATCCTATTACCGTAAGGAAGGGTCAAAAAATTCTTGACTCTATATTCATATGATACGAAGCCAAGTGAGGGTAATTCAGTCAGAAACATTTCAGTGCTACTCGGGCACCTGTGGAGTTCATAGGATTGATTTACCTGTGCACGTATTGACATGGTTATCAAAACACATGAAGCTATCAACCAAGACCAGTCATATTCTTGAGAAGCGCCGATGGCTAAACCAGCGACTAAGATTACCTCTTTAATTCGGTCTGATGTGAGATCCAGCCATTCCCCTAAATCAGTGAAGCGGCCCGTCAATCGAGCAAGCTGGCCATCAATGCAATCTGATGCAAAAGAAAGAAATACCAAGATGGCACCCAAGATATATAACCATTGTGTGCTGAAGGTGAAACATGCCGCTGCGGATAAAGCGAATAGGAACGAGACAATAGTAACTTGGTTTGGAGTTACTTTTGTTTTAGAAAGGGCTGAAGCGACGTACTTAGTCCACGGACTAATTGCTACCTCAGTCCAGAAATTATCGCCTACTTTTACGCATGAGTTACGTAATTTCCTCTTTTCTTCATTTCGCGATGGGATTTGAAGCTCAGCTGATTTAAAAGGGTCGTCGTGTACATATTTGATAGCTTCAAATCCCTTACAATCAATGCTTCTAATATTCTTTGTTCGAACTAGATAATCAACTATTTGGTGAAAGCCACTGCGGTATGCGTCGTTTGAGTATTGATCTTCGCTTGAAGAAATGAACGGTTCTAAGTTGCCTTGATCCTCAAGAGCGATAACCGCAACTCCGCCTGAAATCGCATTTCCTTCAGATTCAATCAACTGTGTACGATCGGTTGCAAGTATTTCTCCCCCTCCAACTATCCAATCCGATGCGAATCCATCCTTTGGTCTATGCGTAAGAGCCCTTGTTTTATGATTAACAGACTTTTCAATTAGTTGTAAGGGTCCCCAAGTAGGAAGGTTGTCAGCAGAAATTAAAAGCAGGTCATCATCCATAGATTTTAAAACATCCAAGAGTTCTCTTTTTTGAGAAAGCATAGATTCACTCAGCACAGTGAGTCCTGAACAGCTTGAAGGGAGTATGGACGTTAGATAACTGGCGTACTCCTCAGAAACTTTGGTTTCGTAAACAGGGAATAATATAGCTTTCAAAAATTTATAGCCTTCCAGTATCGTCTAGTCTAAATTAAATTGCGGTTTAGTTATCGGCATCAAATTATTCTGCCACTCTTTGTGGGTGAATATCAGATAGGATGCAAATGAATATACAGAATGTGAAGATTTGTATATGATTTCCTACTTGATTGGAGATTCATGACTACAGCAGTGCTGTTGGCAGCGGGAAGTGGGGAGAGATTCTCACGCGAAGTTCCAAAGCAACTTCTAAAAGTCGCTGGAGTTACAGTTCTTGAACATTCTTTAAGGGCATTTGAATCACATGAACTGATTGACCAAATAGTAGTTGTCACTAGAGCTGATCTAATTCAAGATGTCAGGGCGATTATAAGCAATAAATATCCTAAAGTGATTAAAGTTGTTCAGGGAGGAGAGAAAAGATCTGATTCAAGTCTCGCAGCAATAAAAGCTATAGATAGAGATGATTCAGAAAAGGTGCTTCTTCATGATGCTGTTCGACCTCTGGTAACTCACGCAATCATCACTGAATCTATTCGTGGTTTGGACGTTTACGAAGCTATAGATGTCGCGATACCGGCTTCCGACACAATTATTGAAACTTCAGACGGAGTCATTACTTCCATTCCAAATAGAGAAAATCTACGGAGAGGCCAGACGCCGCAGGGTTTTCGTTTAGGTGTATTAAGAAAGGCTTACAGTCTCTTGGAAGGTGATGGTACTTTGATGCCGACCGATGATTGTGGGGTCGTTTTGCATTATCTTCCCGAAGTTTCTATAGGTGTAGTTGAAGGTTCTGAGACAAATATAAAGCTCACTTATCCAATAGATTCATACCTCGCAGATAGATTGTTTCAATTACGAAGTGGCCAAGCAGAGATTCAGAACGATACAAATTTAAAAGGATTCTTTAAAGGCAAGCGGATGGTAATTTTCGGCGGTTCTTACGGTATCGGAGCTTCAATATCAGAAATGGCGGAATCTCTAGGGGCACAAGTAGAAAATTTCAGTCGGTCAAAGACAGAAACTAATGTCAAAAATTCTTCTGACGTTGAACGTGCTCTTCAAGAGGTCAATAATAAATACGGGGCTATAGATTTCGTAATTAATACAGCTGGACTTCTAAAAATCTCAAGAATTGATTCCTTAACGGATGCTGATGTTGAAGATTTAATCGGCGTAAATTATTTAGGCGCTGTGAATGTAGCGAGAGCCTCATATAAATATTTAAAAGAATCAAATGGTGGCTTGCTACTATTTACTAGTAGCTCTTACACAAGAGGAAGGGCTGAATACAGTCTCTATTCATCTTCTAAAGCGGCAGTAGTAAATTTAGTTCAGGCGTTGAGCGAGGAGTGGATAGACTATGGCGTCAGTATCAATTGTGTAAATCCGGAGAGAACACAAACACCCATGAGAACTGAAAACTTCGGGATAGAGGATCCCAGTACTCTCCTCGGTGCTGAAACTGTCGCAGTATCATCTCTTAACATCCTTTATTCAGACCTAACTGGATGTGTTTATGATGTTAGAAGGTAATCAAGGTCCATTTATCAGAGGCATCTATCCTGAGATTTTTTTCAGCAACTCAAAAAATTTTGAATCCGGGTTTGGAAAAGAGTCCTCAAATATATAGCTATTTATTTCAAGTCGCTCTCGTCGTTTAATGTCATTCTGAAATGCTGGGGGGATTACTGATTTGAAGTCAAATGGGCGAGTGATGATGTAAGACCCTCGAGTGGTCGGGTAGTCGCTTTGAAGTTTCTCTGCACCCACACCTTTCGTATCAAAAACAAATGAAGGTTTAATTGTGTAAAGAAAATCCCCCAACACGGAAGAGATATCGCATATTAAGCAGTCAGCTTTGTCATAAAGTCGTGAGATAGGGGTTTCATTCTTCGTATCATAGAATTCATGCATTTTCTCGACTGGTCTTTGCTGACTGGAATTCAGATTCCTAAGATGAGATTCTATTTGCTGGATGATGCTCATAAGAGACTTATCAACACTTCCCGTAAGCGGATGCAGTTTGACAATGATCTTGATTTCTGGATAATGAGAGCTTAGAAATTTTACCAAATTTAATCCGCACTCTCCTACTGATGAATAGTTGTTTTGTTCGTCAGGACTCTCCCATGTCGGCGCATACATAACTGTCGCAATCGGTGTGCTCTCTTTACTTTTTTGAAGACCCTTTAATTGTGGTCTGCCAATCTTTTCAAATTGAAATGGGTTTATATGTATTCCGGCCTTGTCGAACCGTTCTACAGCGCCTTGCCCTGCAACTGCGATTATGTCGTAAGACCGCATTTGTTTAGCAGCGCTGGCGAGCTTGTCACTTTCGCCATGGCCTAGTTGAACATGCGTCAAATCTCGTAATCTTAAAAAATGAGAATTCTTCATACCGGGGTTCACATACATGATTCCCTTGACTGAATCAGAAATTGTTCGCTCGAGATCCCGTAAATTTCTGATATATAAGATTGGAACATTTTGGTGAGTCTCACACAATACTAAAAATATATTTAACTCTCTAGTGATGATTGCATGAGGATGACCACTTTCTTCCATGGAAGGAAGCCATTGTTCTATTTGGTACAGGTGTCTGGGAGATTCAGCACTGAAGTGAAATAGAAAGGTTGGTTTATATTTCATTAATAGTTCAAAAGTTCCGTTTGCCCCTTGACGCAGATTAAATCGGCTGATCCCTATCAGAAAGATTGTAAGTACAAGTATCGTGAACCAACCTAATACTAGGTTTACCCAAAGCAAAGAATCCAAGGCAGACGAAGAATTCCAAATGAGAATTACATAGAGACTTAACTCCATAGCTTTTGAGTTCACGAAGATTTTCTTTGCAAGGTTTCTTATTACAGGGTTAGAAGGGTTAAAAATGTTTCCTAACCTCGAGATGCTGAAGTCAAACAAGTTAGAGAGTACTTTCCAATCTAGAACTTTCCTGCATACGGAAGGGAGCCAGTAATAACTGATTAGCATGGTTCCCAGAGTGAAAATGGCAAGCTCTAGAGTTTTGCTCCCAACAGTAAATAGTGTTTCAAGCAGAAGCAAAAAACACACTTGACGCAAAAGAAACTGCTGCGTTTGATGCTTTTTGAGTATATTTCTTATAAGTGAATCTAAAAGATTGAATCTCCCGGCTTTATAAAAATTGTTCAGAATATATGAAGAAAAGAAATTTAATATAAGCATAATTGCGCCGGCTAAGACGTCATCGGTCAACAGCAGAATGCAAAATATAACTATTGATAACGGATAAATTAAAGCAACTGTAGTGAGTAAAATTTTCATAAACTATCTTCTGAGAGTGATCTAAACTTTTTGGGAGGTAAGAGCACATTCCCGTCTGATTTAGGGTACTTAGAGGTGCCTGTTCTAACTAGTGCTCTGTTGTTCATACAAGTCAAGTACTTCCTTTACCTCCCCATCCATTTTCAGCAGCCCCTTTTCAATCCAAAGAGCTCTGGTACATGTTTTTCTAATCTCGCTTAAATTATGGGTAACCATAATGATTGTTTTTGCATCACTTTGCATCTCCCGAATTTTCTTTAGGCTTTTTTTCCTAAACTCTGCGTCGCCCACAGCTAACGCTTCATCAATCAATAGGATTTCTGGCGTTTTGATAGTGGCGATTGAAAAGGCTAATCGTGATCGCATGCCACTAGAGTATGTCCGCATAGGTCTATCTAATGCTTCCCCAAGTTCGGTAAATTCCTGTATCTGAGTTTTGTAACTATTTATTTCGCTCATCTTCAAGCCCATCGCCAATGCGCCGATCTCAATATTTCTATCACCCGAGAGTTCCGGCTTTAAAGCAGCATTCACTCCTAATAACGCAGGCTGTGACTTAACAAGTACAGAGCCATTTGAAGGAGGAAGCAAACCAGCAATTACGCTAAGCAGCGTACTTTTCCCAGAGCCATTTGAACCAATTACGCCAAGAACCTCTCCTTCATAAATGGTATTTGATATTCCTTTCAAAGCGTGCACTAACTTCGAATCTCTCCCCTTAAATCTCTGAGCAGCTAGTCTTCTGAGGGTCAAATGCTTGTCTGCGAAAACTTCGTAATCAACAAATACATCTTCTAAACGAATAGCTATTTCATGCTCCATAAGAAGATTCACCTTTTCTGAACCAGAAGACCCCAAAATAGAATAGACAAATTGTCCATGCTGCCAGGGCGAATAGCTCAACAGAAGAGATACTTCCGCCTAAAATAGCCCATCGGTAAAGTTCTAGAATGTTAAACATAGGATTGAGAACGAATAAATTTCGCATAAGTTCATTTGTCACATACGCGTCGACAGAAAATAGAACTCCCGAACCATAGAACAGAAGCCGGAACACGAAGGGAAGAATATTCTTTACATCTCCGTATCGGGCTGTTGCACGAGCAGCAATTAGTGTTGCTCCACAGTTAAAAATAAATTGCACAAGTATCAAGGCTGGGATAATCACCCAACTCAATTTTGGGTTTGCTCCTGTAGCGATGCATGTCGCAAACATGACAGCTAGTCCTGGGAGAAAAGCAAGAAACTCGGTTGATACTGAGGTAATCGGCAGAAGGGCCCTAGGAAAGTTTATTGAGCGGATAAGAGTACGGTTCTTCACAATACTTTGTGAACCTGTGATGATTGATTTTTGGCTAAATGAAAAGACAAAAACTCCGATAGCTACGAATGCAACGAAGTTTGATACACCTCTATCAACTTTCAGGATCACTCCAAAAATTACTGCATAGACAACAATAGATAAAATAGGATTTAGTAGGTGCCAAACGTTACCTAGCACAGTCCCCATTTGCTGGGACCGCAATTCATGTTTTGGGACTTGATAGAGATACTCTCGCCTTTCCCAAATCTTCCTCATATAGTCAAGCAAAGATCCGTGATGACCTGGTTTGATCAGACCATCACTACGTGTTTCATTCCCGTTAGCTTTCTTTTGAGCTTTCACAATTAATCTCCAAAAAAAGCATATCAGTCGTCTGACTTTCCTCAATGAACAGCCAAATCTAATGATACGATTGTGTGAATTGGGAGCGTGTCAGTGACTTCCAACTACACTTAGGTATTACAACATGCAATTTAGGGTTGAATTGGATGGGTATAAGCAGGAGGAATTGTGCAGTTAACCCGTCCCGGCTCAGGAGATATCATTGCAGGTATTTCAGTCGCCCTATTAGCTCTTCCACAAGGCTTCGCATACGCTGAACTCGCTGGAATGCCAGCTAAATATGGCTTATATGCTGCAGCTATTCCATCGATACTTGCAGCAATCTTTGCCTCGTCCCCATACTTACAAACAGGTCCAGTAGCTCTAACCGCCTTGTTGACTTACGGTGCGTTGGAAGGTTTAGCGCAACCATTTAGCCCTGAATTTATCGAGTTAGCAGCCTTGCTAGCTCTTTCAGTAGGGGTAATTAGACTAATTCTTGGAATTTTAAAATTGGGGAAGATAGCTCATTTATTAACCGACGCAGTAATAACGGGATTCACGACGGGCGCTGCGATCCTAATAATCTTCTCTCAACTTCCTAAATCATTGGGAGTTGATGGTGTAGACGGTGGTGTCCTTTTAGCTGGTTGGAAATCAATTTCTAACCCAGAATTATGGGAATTTAACGCCATTCTCTTTTCGATAGCAACGATCATAGTTATCTTTGGTGGTAGATTCCTTCATCGCTTATTCCCCGGAGTTCTAATTGCTGTGGTGTGTGGGATAGCTATTAGCAAAGCTACTGATTATTCGGGTCCAGTCGTGGGTGAATTGAGTGGTGGTTTTATCTCATTGAAATTTAGTTTCGAATGGGGATCTCTTGCAGATTTATTACTACCCGCAATAATCATTGCAATTGTTGGATTCGCAGAACCCGCAGCAATTGCTCGTACTTTCGCAAAAGAAGGAAAATCAAATTGGAATCCAAATAAAGAATTTGTTAGTCAAGGTGTGGCTAATCTTGCATCTGCTATCTCAAATTCATTTCCCGTAGGCGGTTCATTCGGACGAAGTTCATTAAATAAAATAGCAGGAGCCGAAACCCCATGGGCGGGAGCTATTACCGGTGTTTTTGTTCTAGCAGTCCTACCTCTTGTCTTCTTTCTTGAAGAATTACCAAGTGCTATCTTAGGGGCAACGGTAATTGGAGCTGTAATAAAATTAATCAAACCCTTGGAGTTCTTTAAGTTAGTCGTGGATGAAACGCAGCAAGGTCTTATTGCCACAGGAACACTAATTGCTACATTATTAACTGCTCCTAGAATTGATCGAGGAATAGTAATCGGTCTTGGATTGTCCCTCATAGGTTATTTCTTTGACCGATTTCGACTAAATAAGCATCACACCAAATAAGAATGGGCCACCGGTTTCCCGCTGACCCATTCTGTGGTCGGGACCGGCGTCGATCCGGTGACCTACCGCTTTTCAGGCGGCCGCTCTGCCAACTGAGCTACCCGACCCCCACGAAATTCTCATATTATGAGAATTTGTGGCGGTCCCGACGGGATTTGAACCCGCGACCTCCGCCTTGACAGGGCGGCGTGCACTCCAAACTGCACCACGGGACCGTGTTCTTAACAAAAGTTACTTTGTTAAGGATCACCATAAGGCGATTTTCGGTTCTAAGAACCGGATGACACTCTACGCTATCAAACTGAATAAACCAATTTAACTCACATGAAGTGTATTTGTACCCCGTACGGGATTTGAACCCGTGTTACCGGCGTGAAAGGCCAGCGTCCTAGGCCGCTAGACGAACGGGGCGGGACACCTAAATGATTAGGTTCAGTCACGATACCAAACCTGAAAGGACCTTTGGCGCTATATGTAGAAACATTTTGATTTCTTTAAAAAATCTATTCAAGCTCCTCAACGCATTGAAATAGCAATTGGCCTAGATATTGAAAGACTATCCATAACCTATAGTGGTTACTGTCATTTGCTGGTGGACTCTGCGAGTCATCATCAATATCTAACTCCTCGCCTAGTTTTAGTCGAATTATATTCAACCCCTTTATTACTAAAATTAAATCATCTAGCGATATTTCCTTTTCTGAAGTCAGTAATTTTAAAGCTTCTAGTGCTTTCCGGTGTGAATTCTCCAATTGGTTTACTGTCATGGCTCTGTATTCAGAATCCAAATCAGGTTCATTCAGAATTGCTTCCGGAAATAGTCGCGGCATCAAAGCTTGAGGATTTTCATTTCCCAGTTTTATCAAAAGATCATGCGTTAATTCACTCAGAAGTTCTTTCTCTGTTTCAATAAAATTTATTGAAAGTGAACCCCCTTCAAGTCTTTTAATCTCCATTTCGTCCTAGTCCTGCCTCATCGTCGCCCAGAGCCCGTACTCATGTAATTGAAAAACGTCAAGTTCGGACTTTTCTTTGGTTCCACGCGAAACAACTGCTTTTCCTTTGTGGTGAACATCTAACATAAGGCTTGTAGCTTTCTCTTTTGAATATCCGAATAGCTTCTGAAAGACAAAAGTTACATAAGACATGAGGTTTACTGGATCATTCCAAACAATTACAACCCATTCTTTGCCATATTCTTGTATGACTTTTCCTTCGTGCTTTTCTTGGAAAACCGTTGACACACTTGGAGCGTAGATGAAATCAATCTCTTCTTGATTCGAGATTTTATGATGTAGGGCTTTGAGCTGCAATTTTACTTTTCTCTGGAATTGGCTGATGGACTGCGAGGTACAGTCTCAAAATCATAACCCAAATCAAAGTTGCTCCGGCGACATGTATTCCTACGAGAAGGGCAGGAACACCCGTGAAATATTGAAGATACCCTATTCCAGCTTGAACGATAATAGCCGCCATTAAATTTTGGCTATTAGGTAATAAAGTTGGTGAATTCCTTTTAACTATGAAGAGCAGTCTCAGTGTGAGAAGAAGAAAAATCATAACGCTAATTCCGTGAATTCTTGCGACATCAGGGACATCAAAGGAGAGTCTCTCAACCTCAACTTCAAGTGTTGAGATCGCCGGTGTTGCTCCTTGGTTTTCTAGCGCCTCTAGTATTTGCTGTTTTTCAGCCCCACTGTGAGGGCCTGAACCAGTCACAATAGTTCCAGTCACGATAACAACCGCTCCGATTGTAAGAAGCAACTTTGTTAGTCCTTTTAATGTTTTCAGTGGAAGAGATTTTGTAGCTTTATCGGGAAGTCGCGATCTGTGATCCAGTTCAACCGCATTCCAAACTAGGACCATGGAAACTAGAAAATGAGTAATTACCAGACTGGGAGGGAGATGCTCGCGAACTACAAGAGCTCCGACAATAACCTGAACTATCACTCCGAAAACGAGCCCTATTGAAAGGTAGGTTAGATCTTTTCGCTTGGGGGTTCTAAAGAGAGAGCCTAAAACCGCAATAATTACAGCTAGTGCCACAAATCCAGTAATTACTCGATTCACGAACTCAACCATTGCGTGCACATCATCAATCTCAGCAACAAGTTGATCATTTTCACATGTGGGCCAGTCTGAGCAACCCAAACCTGACCCGCTCAGTCTTACTGCTGCGCCAGTGACAATAATGAATGCGAGAAGCAATAACGAAATACGGGTTATTTTCTGGTAGTGGGATGGTGAGATGGAAAAACTTCTCATATATATAGTCCACCATGATGAACCACCTAACGACACTTCAGAATCAAATTAATTTGTATGTTTAATACCGTCATAATCTTGGTGAAAATGTGAAGAAACCCCTACCCTCAAAGTATGGGGAACGACACAATCTCTACAGTTTCATTAAGAAGTAAATTAGCTGGATTTATTGCGCTGATGAAGCTGCGCGTAGTCGAACTTCTTCTGATAACAACGGTACCAACAATGATTGTTGCCGAAGAAGGTTTACCTTCAGCATGGCTAATCTTTACAACTCTTTTGGGTGGAACTCTTGCAGCCGGAGGAGCTAACGCAATAAACATGTTCATAGACCGAGACATTGACAAATTAATGGAGCGGACAAAAAATAGACCCCTAGTTACAGGAGTTCTCACCTCTACAGAAGCATTATCGTTCGCAATTGTAATTGAGGCTATAGCTTTCGCATGGTTATGGGTATTTGTAAATCTCCTGAGCGCTGTCCTGGCAGCGTCCGCATGCTTATTTTATGTATTCATATATAGTTTGTGGCTAAAACGATCCTCCACAAGCAACATCGTTATCGGTGGCGCAGCGGGTGCTGTTCCAGTATTGATTGGCTGGTCCTCCGTCACAAACTCCATAGATTGGCCACCGATCATCCTCTTTCTGGTCATATTTCTATGGACCCCTCCTCACTTCTGGGCGCTCGCAATTAGATATAAGGAAGACTATTCAAACGCAGAAGTTCCGATGTTACCTGTTATAGAGGGAACAAAAGTTACCGGATACCGAATGGTTCTTTATGCCTTTCAAGTCTGGGCTGCGTCTCTTATCTTTGTCCCTGTGGCAGATATGGGACTAACTTACTTGATAGCTGCGATAGTAATGGGGGCAATGTTTACTCTCTTCTCTTTTCAAGTGATGATAAATCCAACAAAAAAGTCAGCTATGCGTCTTTTCGGATTCTCTATAAGTTACATAACTATCCTCTTTTCGTTAATGGCTGTTGACCAACTTGTAAGGTCCGGTTTCTAGCCTCACATAGTAAATTTAAGAAAATGCATTGAATTTCTTTATTTAGTTCGCCTAGAAGTCAATCTGGTGACTACAGTCTTGATGGGCCCGTAGAAATTTTAGACGGATTGTCTAGCATGTTTTTTTGCTTAATAAACTAGTCGTTGGGGGAGATACCTAGCGAAAATAATGACGTGACAGAAAATACACCTTTAACCCAAGACAACACAGAAGATATGGAGATAAGGACCCTAGAACTAGGGGGTCTTGCGGGTACTTTTGGTACCGCTGATCACAAGAATTTGGGTCGACTGTATATTCTGTTTGGGCTATCAGGTGGCTTTCTCTCGCTAATACTGCACCTCCTCGTTCGACTTGAACGAATCAATATAGGCGAAACATCAATCCTAGATTTTGGCTCTAGCAATCAATACTTCCAGACATGGAGTCTCTCCAGAACTTCTCTGCTGTTCTTTTGCGTGGTCCCACTCATTTTAGGATTAGCAACATATCTGATGCCCCTTCAAATAGGAGCCCCGTCAATAGCATTCCCTCGAGCAGCGGCAGCAGCATTTTGGGCATGGCTGGTTGGAATCCTTATCCATGTAGTGACGGTATTCTCAGATGGAGGTCTCGGCGTTCCTGAACCTCTCACCCAGTTTGCGCAAGGTATGGATCCTGAAGCCACTGAATTATCAATTCTCTCCATTGCAATGGTAGCCATAGCCGTATTACTAGCTTCAATAACCCTCATAGCTACGGTAGTCACGCAAAGACCCGAGGGAATGACACTTTTTGAACTCCCGCTGTTTAGTTGGTCGGTGCTTGTTGCTACGGGAGTCTGGGTGCTAGCGATGCCAGTTTGGCTCGGTAATTTAATGATTTCATGGGTTGATTTCCGAGGAGCAGACGCACTTCGCTACGGAAATGTTGCGAATATATGGGGTCAACTCTCTTGGTTGTGGTCCCAACCGATGATATTTGCTTTCGCTATCCCAGTACTTGGAATAGCTGGCGAGATCATTCCTGTCGCTGCCAGCAAAGCACAGAGGCAATACACAATTCAACAAATTGGCATAGGTGCTCTCGGAGTCCTTTCGTTCGGTGCTTTTGCTCAACCCTTCTTCAATGCTGACGTAAGTGATCAAGCTGTATTCGTCGGCATGGGGTTGCTTGTAATACTACCGGTTCTGGTTTTCCTAGGTGGCCTCGCTGACACCCTAGTCAAGGGAAAACCAAAGTTCTCCGCACACCTAGTACTTGCCCTCATATCAATGGTAGCGCTATTGGTTGGAACAACACTTTCTGCTATACACGTATCCGGTCCAGCAATAGGCGCAATACGTGAGATCGATAGTGACTGGCTAAGTGGACTTATAAATTGGCTAACGGATCTTCAGGGAACGGTCATTGCAACTGCAGTCATGGAGCACGCTCTCATCTCCAGCTTAATTGCATCAATAGCCGGCCTATATTACTGGTCGCCAAAAATATTTGGCAAGAGGATGAACAATGGTATTGGTGTACTTGCAGGCCTTTCGCTTCTGGGAGGGCTTCTATTATCAGCAGGATCAAACCTGATTAACGGCTTCCTGGATGAAGGAGATGCAGTTTACCTAGCAACTTCTAATTCTGGAGTCTGGAACCAAGATGCTGTTGAATTTCTGAATGTGATTGGCTTCATCGGCTCAATCCTCTTAATCGGAGGCGTTTCCTTGGTCTTACTAGACCTTATGATCTCAATTTTCTTAGGAAAAGGTTCCAACGAAGACGTTGATAATCCTTGGGATGGCCATACCTTAGAATGGGCAACAGCTTCACCTCCTCCAACGGGAAATTTCGATGAACCGCCAGTCGTCAATTCAGAACGACCCTTACTGGAAGTAGGAGGTGGAAGCGAATGAATTTACGAACAACAGACCTTCCGGTGGCACCTGCTGTCCGAGGAAGAACTCCACTTGTTGCAACCGGTTTCGCAGTTGCTGCAATGATCATGTATTTCGCTGGAGTATTCGGCGTTTACCTCAAAGAACGAGCTCAAGTCCGATCTGAGGGGTTGCCATGGATACCAAACAAAGCAACTATCGAACTAACTCAGCCCGGAATGGTTATCTGGACACTCCTCATATCTATAGTGGTTATGCAATGGGCCGTTTACTCGATCAAACGCGATGATCGCCAACATGCTCTTTTAGGGATAGGCACAACTTTAGTAATGGGTGCGATGGTTGTTGTCCAAACAGCATGGCACCTATCACAAACTAATCTCATCGCCGATGAAGGACCTACCACTGCTGCAACTCTAATCTTCACGATCGTTGGAAGTTATCTAGTAGCGGTCATCATCGGTATGATCATACTTCTCTTAACAGGATTTCGAACAATGGCCGGTCAGTACGGAAGCAAACAAACAGACGGTGTTGTCGCTGCTTCGTTGTACTGGTATTCGCTGGTATTCATATATTTCATCATTTGGATTGCCGTCTACATAGCGAAGTGAGAAGGGGAAGGTAACAAATGTTTTCACCAGGATTTCGGCTCTTTATGGGATTTGCAGGATTTGGACTCCTCACTGCCTTCTTTTATGCCGTCGTAACTGGAGATGGCGGAGGCGCCGATTACCTTGGCTTTATTGATGCTGAAGTTTGGGTTGGAGCAGCAAGCCTCGGCTGGTCCGGGGGAGTTGGTGACCACGTCGGATATGTGATACTCGTAATGTTTGCCATAGCCTCTGCAGGGCTTGCGATAATGCTCACTGCATTCCGAGACGCTGACTCCGATGCAGTTTCCGAACTAAATAACGGAACACTGCCACCGGCACAAGGGCCAGTCTCATACAATTACTGGCCGATCATTGGAGCTGTCGGTCTAGGAACTCTTGTAATAGGGCTAGTCACACACACCGCAATCTTCGTTGTCGGCCTTATTTTAATCTTGACAACAGCATTTGAATTAATGATGAGCGCATGGGCTGATCGAGCAACCGGAGATCCCATAGCCAATGCTGAACTACGAAACAGAATAATGAAACCAGTAGAAGTCCCTGTATTGGGAGTGATTGGAATAGCTATCACTGTAATATGTGCCTCTAGAATTTTCCTTGC
>DBHP01000053.1:16623-19649 GCA_002295705.1 Candidatus Neomicrothrix sp. UBA825
ATCATCTCAGCTGTGGTTTTCGTAGTAGCGTTAGCCTTCGCTCTAGCTGAAAAAGTCAACAGAAATATCGTAGCTGGAGTCTTAGCAACTGGCGCAATAGTTCTTCTAGCTTCGGGAGTAGCTTCAGCTGTGGTCGGTGAGCGAGACATGTCCCATCACCACGGAGAACACTCTGAGCACTCCGAATCTCATGAAGAAGATCACAACGAAAAGCACTCGGATGATGGCACCCATAGCGATATGAAAGAGAGTGACAATTGACCTCTCCCGGACTTGGCTATGAACCCAAAATCAAGCAAAACTTAAAGGGTAGGTCACAGAAAGAACCACAGATGAATCCCCTTTTCAAACGGAACCTAACATGGGCTATAGGCCTAGTATCTCTTGCATTTATTGCACTGAGTGGTTGCGCAAGCAACGCTCCACTCGACACACTTGACCCAGCAGGAAGAAAATCAGAAGGCATAAGCGACCTCATCAACCCAATTTTCGTCATCGCCGGAGTTGTATTTGTTTTCATCCAAGGAGCGGTGCTCTACATTGGTTGGAAATACAAGGTCAAAGCACCGAAACAAAACGAGGAATCATTTGATGGCGGCTATACAGACGAAGAATTCCCCGAACAAGTACATGGACACTTTGGAGCAGAAATTAGTTGGACTATCGGACCCACCATCCTTATGGCAGCTATTGCAATCTTCAGTGTGGGGTTCTTATTAGACCTCGATGATGTGGACGCAGCACCAGAAGGTGCGACATACCCAGATGTTGAAGTACTGGTAGTCGGACAACAATGGTGGTGGGAGTACCACTACTATCTCGATGGCATTGATGGAGCCGACCAACCTGACTTCGTGACTGCAAATGAAATTGTAATACCAGTCAACCAAGACGTTCGAATTCACACAACATCTCGAGACGTAATCCATAGCTTCTGGATTCCACGGCTCAATGGAAAGAAAGACGCTGTTCCCGGTAGAACAACACCTTGGGTGATTCAATCTAATGAAGTTGGTCGTTTCGCAGGTCAATGTACAGAATTCTGTGGATTGAGCCATGCTTATATGCGCATGTACACAGTTGCATTACCTCATGAGGAATTCTCAACTTGGGTAGACAATCAAGTCCAATTTAGAACGCCACTCGAAGAAGATGACCCCAACTACGAAGGTGAACAACTCTTCATCACGAACTGCGCACGGTGTCATGCAGTCAACGGCGTCACCGGACGAGAAATGAACGGAGAGATTGTTGCTGACTCAATGGCAATGTATGGCAACATTGAAGAATTCCGGAACCACTCCGACGGTACTTTAAGCCAAGGTAAATACACAGGAGCTGCAAACCTTACCAGCGGAGCAGCCCCCAACCTCACACACTTTGCATCCCGAAGCAGTTACGCAGGATCTTTCTTTGAGCTTTATCCCAATGCGCAAGAAATAGCAGATGGAGGCGGTTACCTAGACCTATCCCAAAATGATTATGCTCGAGGCACTCTTGAAGCTTGGTTAAGAAACTCACCAAAAGAAAAACCAAATGCACAACCCGGGCAAGCAAGAGGTATGCCCAACCTTAATCTAAGCGAAGCTCAAATAGATTTACTCGTCGACTACCTAATGACACTCAACTAACCATGAAACAAATACCCACACCAACCGGAGCCAAAAGATGACAATCGTTGAAAGCGAAGAAACCCCTCTCGAGCTCGAATCAGCAGAAGGAGAGCCACCAGCAGATAAGCCTCTTGGAGCTTTTACCAGGCCCCAAGGCGGAAATGGCTGGAAAGACTGGTTATTTACTGTTGACCACAAAAAAATCGGAATAATGTACGGCGCAGCCGGCCTTCTTTTCTTCATCATCGGTGGCATCTATGCGCTGTTTATGCGACTTCAGTTAAGTAGGCCCGGAAACTCAATCCTTTCAGCTGAAACATACAACCAAGTCTTTACTATGCACGGAGTAGTAATGGTTTTCCTTGCAGCTATCCCGCTGGGAGCCGCATTTGCAAACTACTTAATTCCCTTACAAATTGGTGCCAGAGACGTTGCTTTCCCTAGACTAAACGCCTTCAGCTTCTGGGTATTCCTCGGAGGCGGACTATTTCTTCTATCTTCCATGTTCATTGGTGGTTGGTGGGAGAACTCACCTGATGGAGGATGGTTCGCTTACTCACCCAATACTGGGGTTCTTTTCTCTCCAAGCAAAGGTATTGACTTCTTTGCAATAGGTCTCCAAATCACCGGAATCGCTTCTCTGGTTGGCGCAATCAACCTCATTGTTACTGTTCTGAATATGAGAGCCCCAGGAATGACACTTATGAAAATGCCGATCCTCACATGGATGCTTTTCATAGTCCAGATGCTTCTACTATTCGCAATGCCGGTAATTTCCGTTGCATTGTTCTTACTGACTTTTGATCGACTGTTTGGTGCAAACTTCTTCAATGTTGCTGAAGGAGCTGATCCACTGCTCTGGCAACACTTATTCTGGATCTTTGGGCATCCGGAAGTTTACGTTCTAATTCTTCCTAGTTTCGGTGTTATATCGGAGATAATCCCGACATTCAGTAGAAAACCTATCTTCGGATACCCTTTCATGGTTTTCTCCGGTATTGCAATTGGGTTCATGGGATGGGGAGTGTGGGCACACCACATGTTCGCCTCAGGAGTTGGCCCAGTTGCTGTAGCAGCCTTCTCAGTCTCAACAATGTTCATTGCCGTACCTACAGGCGTGAAAATACTTAACTGGCTCGCAACAATGTGGGGGGGACGAATACGTTTTACCACACCTATGCTTTACGCGACGGCAGTGGTGGCTATGTTTACAATCGGAGGCCTTTCTGGAGTAACCCACTCTCTAGCCGCCGCCGATTCACAACAAACCGACACGTACTACATCGTTGCACATTTCCATTACGTTATCTTCGGGGGAATTATTCTAGGTTTCTTTGGTGGATTCTACTTCTGGTGGCCAAAAATATTTGGGTACTTCTTGTCAGAGAAAATCGGAAAATCCAGTTTTTGGGT
>DBHP01000053.1:20021-20302 GCA_002295705.1 Candidatus Neomicrothrix sp. UBA825
CAAGGAATGAGTAGAAGAATACAAACCTACTCTTCAGGTCAAGGGTTTGATCTTTGGAATTTAGTAGCAACTATCGGTGCATTTATGATAGCTATCGCAACAGCAATGTTCATATGGAATGTGATTTCCAGCAGAAAGGCATTCAAGGCTGGGAAAACACAAGCGCCTGGCCCCGACCCATGGGACGCAAGATCCTTAGAATGGATGACAGCCTCACCAGTGCCAGAGCATAATTTTGACGAAATAATTCATGTCGAAAAGCAAGACGAATTCTGGCATCG
>DBHP01000060.1 GCA_002295705.1 Candidatus Neomicrothrix sp. UBA825
CACAGGCTCCTCAACAGAAGCCTCTTCTTTGGTTGAATACTCAACTGGCTCTAGAGGTTTTCCGGTGAATTTTTCCCATGCACCCGATATTCTGAGGAGTTTTTCGACACGCTCTGTGGGTTTTGCTCCATTTCTTAGCCAATGTATAGCTCGATCATTATCAATGTTTATTCTTGAGGGCTCTTGACGAGGCTCGTATGTGCCAATGATCTCAATAAAACGACCGTTCCTTGGCGACCTGCTGTCAGCTGCTACAAGGCGGTACGTCGGTTGTTTTCGTTTTCCTGTTCGTACAAGACGAAGTTTAACTGCCACTTTTTCTTCTTTCTGATTTTGCTGAGGCCTTGCGGCTACTCTTTGTGGACAGTGGGTATCCTATTCGGTTTTACTTCGGATACACACCTCTATTCCCACTTAGTGTCCTTCATATTCTGCCGATCAAAAGTCTGACTTCAATACCTTTTTGACAATTTCATTGAAAAATATGTCTAATCAATTTTTAAATGAACCAAATTCGCCCAAATCGAAGGCATTAGCTGTCTTGTTAATTTCTCTTTTAGCCCTTGAGTTCTGTTTACCTTTTCGGCCCTTTGATGATTTTTTCTTTTTCTTTTTATTGGGCTTTACGGCGCCTTTCATCATTCGTTTAATTTCTTTGAATTGTTTGAGGAGGAGACTAACCTCTTGGATGCTTGTTCCTGAACCTTTTGCTATACGGCTTCTGCGCGATCCATCAATGATTTCAGGTCTATCACGCTCCTCATAGGTCATTGACGTAATTATCGCCTCAACTCGCGTTAATCGAGTCTCGTCAACGTCATCTGGGTTCACCCCCTGAGGAAGATCAGGCATCATTCCAACAATATTCTGCAAAGGTCCCATTTTTTTTAACTGCTGCATCTGTTCAAGGAAGTCTTCAAGGTTGAACTGACCGCTAAGAAGTCGGTCAGCCGCTTTTTGAGCTTCCTGGTGATCGAAAGCATCTTCTGCTTTTTCGATAAGTGTTAAGACATCCCCCATTCCAAGAATCCGACTGGCTAAACGGTCTGGATGGAACACTTCGAAGTCTTCAACCTTTTCTCCTGTAGAGGCAAACGCTATTGGCTTCCCGACAATTGTCTTCGCCGATAGCGCAGCACCACCTCTTGAATCACCATCCAGTTTTGTGAGGATCATTCCGTCGAGGGCTAATTTGTCGTTAAACGTTTCAGCCACGTTTACAGCCTCTTGTCCGGTCATGGCATCAATTACCAGGAATGTGTAATGAGGCTGAATTTCGTCTGAGATCTGCCTGATTTCGTTCATTAAATCTTCGTCTATACTTAGCCGGCCAGCAGTATCACAGATAAGCACATCTCGGCCAGAAGAAATCGCTTCGCTCAAACCATTCCTTGCGACTATAACGGGGTCGCTACTTTCGGAGAAGACAGGTACATCTATATTGCTTGCAAGAACTCGTAGTTGCTCAACGGCAGCGGGGCGTTGTAAATCAGCGCCGATGAGAATGGGGTTTCGTCCTTGAGATTTAAACCACTTCGCTAATTTAACTGCGTTTGTTGTCTTACCGACACCCTGTAGACCAGCCAAGAGAACGACTGTGGGTGGCTTATCCGAATAAGCCAGAGTTAACGCTTGACCTCCAAGTATCTCTATAAGTTCGTCATTGACGATCTTTATTACCTGCTGGGCAGGATTGAGAGCCGTATGCATCTCACTCTGCACACAGCGCTCTGTAACCTTATCTTGGAACTGCTTAGCTACTTTCAGGTTTACGTCAGCTTCAAGAAGCGCTGTCCGGACCTCAGCCATAACAGCGTTAATATCAGATTCCGAAAGCTTTCCTCTACTACGGAGGCGGTCAAAAATATTTCCAAGTCGATCAGTGAGGGTGTCAAACATAGTTCTTCTATCTGGGAGTTAGTTACATTCTATGAAGCTACGAGTCCTCTTGAAAATCAAGAATCTTTTCAACAACTACTTCGGAGTCAAATGGGATCAGATCCTCTTTGCCCTCACCTATACCTATGAGCTTAATTGGGATTGCTAGTTCCTCAGCAATTGCGAAAATAATTCCCCCTTTGGAGGATCCGTCAAGCTTTGTCAGGATAATGCCAGTGAGGTCAACGGATTCTGCAAATGACTTTGCTTGCTGAAGACTATTCTGGCCAACGGTTGCATCGAGTACCAACAATATTTCTGTGACTGTTCCGCTTCCTTTATTAGCAACCCTCACTATCTTTTCTAGTTCTTGCATGAGGTTTGATTTAGTGTGTAATCTGCCGGCAGTATCTGCTAGGACTAATGACGCATTCTTGGCATGGGCGTATTCTGTGGCGTCATAAATGACTGAGCTAGGGTCGGCTCCGTCAGCGCCCTTTATTAATTCAGCGCCACATGAGTTGGCCCACTTTTCTAACTGTTCTGACGCAGCAGCGCGAAAAGTATCACCAGCAGCTAAAACTATTCTTTCATTTTCTTTTGATTTCCAGTTCGCAACTTTTGCAACTGATGTGGTTTTCCCTGCCCCATTGACACCTACAAAAACCCAAACCGAGGGATTTCCCCCTTCATTGAGTTCCGTGTTGAATTTTTGAAGCGTACTCTTTAGTTGCTCTTTGAGGAGGTCAAGGATGCTCTCAGTGGACGATAGCTTCATTTCTTTTGACTTCGCCTGAAGCACATCAATGATTCTTGAGGTAGCGGTGACGCCCACATCCGCTTGAATTAGTGCCTCTTCAATTTCGTTCCAAAGCGCGTTATCAACCTGCGGATTTCGCTTCAATCTTGATAAGAACGAGAACGTCGTTCGTGTATTTTCGAGTTCAGAAGAAATTTTTTTCATAGGCCTTACCAAAACTTAACGTTATTGGAAATTACCGAGAGAACCTAACACAACTGCTATTGAGATTTCTTCTCCGTTTCTGAAAACGCCTAATGAGATTTCAGTTCCGGGTGAACTTAAGCGAATTCTAGCTGCTAACTCGGACATTCCTAGAATTGATGAACCATCAACATTGATGATTAAATCTCCTTGTTGCAATCCGCTCTGATCTGCAGGGCTATTTGGCACGACTTCTATGACTAGAGCTCCTGCCCTGCCCAGCGTTGGGTCTTGGCCGCTGATACCTAGGAAACCATTCTCAAGGGATAGCCCGTTAGCAATCCTCTCGGTCACTAAAAATATAGTGTCGGTGGGTATGGCGAAACCGACACCTAGATTACCTTCGACATTTCCATCAGTTCTGATGAGTGTATTCATGCCGACGACGCGTCCCTGACGGTCTACTAAAGCACCTCCAGAGTTCCCTGGATTTATTGGTGCATCGGTTTGAATCATTTCAAGAACTGTTCTCGATCCGTTTTCAACGTTCAAGGTCGGTACGGCCCTGTTTACAGCAGAGACAATTCCCGCAGTAACACTTTGTTCAAGACCAAAAGGGCTTCCGATCGCAACAGCAAGTTGGCCAACTCTAATGGTATCTAACGTGGCGAATGTAGCTTTACGAAAATTAAGATTCTCCTGTATTTGCACAATTGCAATGTCAACGGCTGGGTCTGAGCCGAGAACCTTTCCTGTTGCACGTGTTCCGTCTGCTAATTGAATTTCGACTGTGTCAGCCCCTAATACCACGTGAGCGTTGGTCACTACTGATCCGTTTTGATCATAAATAATTCCACTCCCAGTTCCAGTTGCAGTGTCAATTCTTACTACTGAAGGTGCGACAGTTTCTGCAACGGATGCCACAGGTTCGTCAGATGTAGGTGCGGGGGAACTCTCAACATCTGCGGATGAAATGGTTAATTGGGATGCAATATCAGGTGGTACATCTGATACTTGGTTGGTGCCGCCAGAGCTGATGACCAAACCTACAAGCATGCCTGTTACTAGAACAAGGAGGGAACCAAGAATAAATAAGTATCTTCTTGACTGCCTGCTTTGATTGTACCTGGGTCCCGTACGCTTTGAATACGTTCTTAAGCGTGCTGTGCTTGAATATGGAGCCCCTTGATCGGATGGCCAATAATGGTTTTCACGCATATGGGTTCACGTCGCTTGGAGGAATAACTTGGGAGTTCATATAGATAATCCTGCTTTGGGCATATCCCAAGTCTACTGCCGTCAAGGGCAATAGTCCTGTCGTGAAATTCGTCACCAAGTGCTTTGCCCTCTTTACGGTGAATTTACTGCTTCAGTATCAGCCATTTCAAATAAAGCATTGGGACGCTGATTATTCTGTGGTTTTTCACTAACTACTTTTGATGACCCTCCCGGCTTCATCGTTACGCCATATAAGCAGTCTGCGGTTTCCATAGTGCGTTTTTGGTGACTTACGATAATCAGCTGAGCTTCATCTCGGAACTCGTTGACTAGTTGGAGGAACCTTTGGAGATTTACATCATCGAGAGCTGCTTCCACTTCGTCCATTACGTAGAAAGGCGATGGTCTGCTTCGGAATATCGAGAATAGAAAAGCTAACGAAGTCAGTGACCGCTCTCCTCCAGATAGTAACGATAGCTTCTTAATATTTTTCCCTGATGGCTTTGCCTCTATTTCTATTCCAGTTTCAAGAAGATTTTCGGGATCTGTGAGCTTTAAAGCCCCTTCCCCACCTGGGAAGAGCGTTGAGAAGAGATTTGTAAAATTGATACTGATATCAGCAAAAGCTCCACTGAATATCGTAACAATTTCTTCGTCTATGCTTTTAATTATCTTGTTTAATTCTCTTCGGGAATTTCGTACGTCTTGTAGTTGCTCTTGGAGGAATTCATGTCTTGTATTCAGCTCCTCGTATTCTTCTAGAGCTAGCGGGTTGATGGGTCCCATAATTTTTAATTCTCTCTCAAGTTCTCGTACACGGCTTTTAGGAGTCCCATCTTGAAGTGGAGGCATTTCGGTTGAAACGGCAACGCCTGGTTCACAATCCAGCTCTCTTCTTATTGAGTCAGTTATGGTCTCTAATTTCATCGTGTACTCAGATTCCTTCATCTCCGCACGATGGTGTTCCTCTCGAAGTTCAGAAAGATTCTTTTCGTTTTGGCTTCTTGCAATGCGAAGTTCTTCAAGCTGCGAAATAGTATTCTGAGCTATTTGTGATTGTTTTTTTCTGTGGTCTCGCAACTCTTGTAAATCATTTTCAAGCGTAAGTTCCTTTGCTGAAACTATTGATCTAAGGAAAAGTGCAAGTTTCAATCGCTTTTCAAGCGTTGTCCGATTAGATTCCGCTTCGTCTCGTTCGGTGGTATAGCCTCTGAGTCGCTTTTCAATTTCGATTAGTCGATCATTAATGTAGGTCTCTCGCTCACGGATTGAAGCTAAACGAACATCAATATCAGATCGTTTTGCTCCCAATTCGGCTGCTTTGGTCTCTAATTCTATTCTTCGAACTTCTATTTCTTGGGTGCGCTCGATCAATTGGGCTTCATGGTCCTCCAATTGAGGTAGCTGATTGGCGAGTTCTGTTTGAAGTGCTATTTGACGACTGATCTCCTGCTGCAAAGAAATCTGTTGTTTTTCAAAGCTAGCTAGCTCAACTCGTATAGCTCTGGTGTCGCTTTCTGCTCGAGATGCTGCTTCTTTCATTTCTTGAAGGTGACGTGAAGCTGTTTGCTTTCGTTTCTGGGCAAGGTCCCTGTTTTGCTCTTCTGTATCAAACTTTCGTCGGCACTGGTCCAGTTCATCCTTGGATAGTTTGACTTCGGCAAGCTTTTCTTCAGAATTTTTTATTGCTTCCTCCAAGGCTTTTCCCGTAGCTCCTGAGGATGGTTGCCCGACGCGCCAATAGACACCATTGAAATAGTCGCCATCAAGAGTAACTAAAACGGTATGTGGATTTTGTGTAGCATGAGCAATTGCTGTTTCCCAATCTTCAACGAGGCGTATGTTAGCGAGAACGCTGTCAAGTAAAGACTCAATTTCGGGGGATGAAGATCTGACGTGATCTCGCAAGAGTGAGCGGGGTGTTTCTGAACTTTTCTCACCATCCGTGGTGATAATAACTCCGCCTGATTTTCCGGCAGATCGGATCTTTTGAAGTGATTGTTTCGCTACCTCAGTGCCACGAACTACGACTGAACTTGAAGCGTTTCCGATTGCAGCATTGAAGGCTGATTCCCAACCGGGATCAATTTCAATCAAATCAAGGAGTGCTCCTAGCACTCCTTGCTCTTCGGATACTGTTTCAATTCCGCTTCGCTCCCTTGATTCTTCAAGAGCTAACGAAAGTGCATCGGCTCGCGCAATCCAAGCTTTGCTTTCAAGTTGAGCTTCCGTATGTTTCTCTTCAGCCGCATACAATTGAGCACGGCACTTTTCAGTTAGATGATCTAGTTGCTTGTTATCTTTCTCTAATGATTCCAAAGACTCTTTCATCTCGTTAATTTGAGTTGCTAATTTTTTGGTGACTTGCTCGGAATCTCTTTTCTTACCCTTGAGTTCCTCTACAAGCTGACTTACACCCGCTGCCTTCTCTTGAAGGTCATGTAAAGCAGAATTGATGACAGCTAGTTGGCCTCTTGATTCAGCAGCTGCGCTTCCTGCTGGATCAACTCCTGCAGAAACTTGATCTTTGAATTCGAATCGTTGACGTTCAAAAATTCGCTCATCATCACTTAACTGCTTTGTTTCTGGCTCTAAAGCAAGTCTCGAAGTGTTGGTTTCTAGTAGTTGTGCTTTAAGTCTGGCTGCCTCTGCATCAAGTGTTTCTACGACGCCTTTGTCAACCTGAGATTCCTGTAGCTGGTTAAGGTTACTAATTCTCTCCGTGAGAAGTGCTTTGAGACCTTTTGCTCGTTCACGGGTCCGTTCGAGTGCTGCTAGTTCATCTGCCCCATCATCAAATCCATTGTTGACGAGGGTTCCTTCAGCGTGCTCAATTTGATTATCAAGTTTTTCTAACTCTGCTTTTAACTTCCTATCTTCAGAAGCTAGTTGAGTCTTTGCCATTTGAACAGCGTTTAGCCCCTGCCTTAAAGTAGTTAATTCTTTACCGGCAAGATGCCTCTTTAGTGTCTTCAACTCTTCGAATAAAGATCCGTGCCGTCTTGCTGCATCCGCTTGACGTTCAAGAGGTTTAAGCTGACGCTTCACTTCTCGAAGCAGGTCTTGAAGACGAATAATATTCTCCTCGGTTGACCTTAATCTTCGCTCGGACTTTTCTCTTCTCTTTCTAAACTTTAGAACACCAGCAGCTTCTTCGATGATAGATCTTCTATCTTCTGGTTTAGCATTAAGCACGGCATCAATTTGACCCTGCGAAACTATTACGTGCTGATGACGGCCAACACCGGAGTCGCTTAACATCTCTTGAATATCAAGTAAACGGCATGGAACATTATTCATTGCATATTCACTATCACCATCACGAAATAGGGTTCTGCTTATTGTTATCTCATTGAAATCTAACGGGATAATTTTGGCGGTATTGTCTATAGTTAGTGAGACTTCGGCGCGCCCGAGCGCAGGCCTTTTTGCTGTTCCTGCGAATATCACGTCCTCCATCTTTTGCGATCGCACTGAACCTGGCGCTTGTGCTCCAAGAACCCACGCTATCGCGTCCACTACATTTGATTTCCCGCTGCCGTTGGGACCAACGACTACTGTGACCCCGGGCTCAAAATCCAGGGTGGTTGATTCAGCGAATGACTTGAATCCCTTTAGTGTCATTGATTTTAAGAACACAGAGTGAAACTAGTCGCTCCGGAGGCAAATTACACGTTTGTAGTTCAATTTTTTAAGATTTAAACTTGGCTTTGCTCGCAATAGTACGTCCAGATTCCACCGAACTTAGATCTCGCTATTGGTTTTCGCGATCTTGGGCTTAGTTCCCCGTGCTTTTCAAAGACCGAATGATGATCTTGAAATGATCCTGGTTCGCCGTTGGTATCTACGTAAAGACTCCCGTCAACGGTTGATCCTCGATACTTGACAGCATCGTAGATCGTCTGGACTATTGATTGCCAGAGTCGCCTTACCTCATTTGTTGTTAGAGAATCAGACATCCGGTCGTATCTTAGCCCAGCTTCAAATAAAATTTCATCTGCATACATTGGCCCTACACCAATCACGAATGAATCATCAACGAGCAATGTTTTAAGCTTTGCTTTCCGTGCTTGAAGATAGTGTGCAAAATCCCCCCAAGTTATTCGCTGAGAGTGCTCAATTGGATCAATTCCTAGTTCAGCAAGTTCAGGTTTATCCTCAATGACTTCTGTTGTTTCATGGAGAGAAACCGAGGCTTCACCGACATGATCAATTAGTCTCATCTGACCAGTTTGCGTGAAAGTCACGACCAGCTGCGTTTTTGGGTGAATTTCTGCTTTGTTTGGGACTCTGCTTATTTGCCCGCCACTTCCAAGTTCTATTGCTAATGTCATCTCATTGGACAATTCAAGGAGTAAGAACTTCCCCACTCTTGAGACTGATTCGACCTTAGACTGTTCTAGTTCTTTTTCAATTGCTGATTTTGCTTTAGGGCCGCCTGCAACTTTTGACTTTGTAACTTCTATTGTTTTTATTTTTTTGCCAACACAATCTCGTTCCAAGTCTCTCCGAATTGTTTCTATTTCTGGGAGTTGGATCATAGTTTCCTTATAAAGTTGCGTTGCATGACGATTTTAGCGCTTTATTTTGCAAGTTATTCATTGGTGTACTTTTTCAGGGCCTCGGAAGCTGCAGCCTGTTCGGCTTCTTTCTTGCTGTTTCCTTTGCCCTTTCCGATGATGTCATCCCCTACTCGAATACTTGCGAAGAAGATTTTTTCGTGATCGGGCCCATCCGAGTGAATACTGTAACGAGGCAGTGGCAATGATTGCTTCTCAAAAATCATCTTGAGTCTACTTTTGCTATCTTCATTATTTTTCTTTGAGAATTCTTCAATTCTATCTCCCAAGACATCTATCACGAATGCCTTTGCTTCTGACCAGCCCCCGTCAAGGTATATTGCACCGATTACAGCTTCAACAGCATCCTCAAGTAGAGCTGGAGAAACGGAAGCATTTCCTAACTTGAGATACTTATCGAGATTTATCTCATCTGCCACTTCTTTCAAGGAGTTCCTTCCGACAACAACAGATCTGAGAAGCGAAAGTTCACCTTCGGATAATTCTGGATAGTTCGTGTAGATATGTTCAGTGACAATGAGACCGAGCACTGAATCCCCTAGAAACTCTAGTTTCTCGTTAGGCCCCGTTCCTTCGTTTTCAGCAGACCAAGATTTGTGAGTCAATGCCTCTTCTAAAAGAAATATGTCTTTGAAAACTTTATTTATTGAATTTGCAAAAGTTGTCGTTTGTTCAGAAATCAAGGATCAATTAGCTCAGTCGACTAAAAACATAGTCAACTGCGTCCCTTACACTCTTCAGATCTTCCAGATCCTCGTCGTCAATTCTGAAATCAACAGATCTTTCCGCTAGTTCCTCTTCAATCGCCTCCACAAGCTCTATTAGCGCCAAAGAGTCAGCATCTAAATCATCTGCGAATGAGTCTCCTTCATTGACCGTGTTGGGGGCTATTTCTAGGATCTCGCCTAGCCGGTCTTTGATTAACTGCAATATCGCTTCTCTACCCAGAGGATCTTGTTCCATGTGTGTCTCAGCTGGCATACGTTCCTGTCCTTAATTGTATCCTTCTGATAATAGCGAATCTGTAAGCAACTATGGCGAAGCGTTTGAGAAATCAACCTTTAAGGTTTGAGAACAGATTGGAGATTTGCCACATGGTTGTCGTTAAAAAGCTCATGCGCTGTTTTAATTGCGTTGAGAATTGCATTCGCTGATGAGGAACCATGACTGACAATTGCTATGCCGTTTACTCCTAGTAGAACTGCTCCCCCAACAGAATCTGGGTCAAGCTTGTGATATAAGGGCAGCAAGGAGGGTGCTAGGAGGTCAGCGCCTGCCTTCGCATCTTCAGAACTTGAAAATGCTGAAAATAATGCTTTAACTATTGCTTTTGCTGTTCCTTCCAGAGTCTTAAGTGCTACATTCCCAGTGAACCCATCGGTAACTACGACATCTACGGCCCCGCTCATTAAATCTCTTCCCTCTACATTTCCGATAAATTCTGCTTTGCTTACCGTTTCCCAATCTCCAGAATTCAAAATTTCATATGTGTCTTTTATCAGCGAGTTTCCTTTTCCAGCTTCTTCACCGATTGATAGAAGCCCAACTTTAGGCCTCTCAACAGCAAACCTGTCCCGCGCGTAAACTGCGCCCATTTCGGCAAACTGCAGGAGCCAGTCAGGTTGACATTCTGCATTGGCTCCAGAGTCCAGAAGGATGACAGGGTGATCTCCTTCCAGTGTGGGGATGGGTGTTGCGATCGCAGGTCGAGAGACCCCTTTTAGCCTTCCCATTCTTAGCAATGCCGATGCCATGGTAGCGCCCGTATTTCCTGCACTTACCATGGCTGCTCCATAACCGTCTCGGACATATTCAGCTGCACGAACGAGTGAAGAATCTTTCTTACGTCGAACAGCTTGTCCAGGATCCTCGTCCATTTCGACTACTTCTGAAACAAAAATAGTCTTCATGTCCTCCACGTCACCGAGAGCTTGCTCTGTTCCGAAGAGCACAATCGGAATCCCTGATTCTTTGGCTAATCTGGCTCCTTGGATTATCTGATCAGGAGCATGATCACCACCCATTGCGTCAACAGCCACCGGAAGAGAAGTTTCGGTCATGATTTCGTTGTTTGGCTAGACCTCAACGGCTACTCGATCGTCATACCATCCGCAATTCCCACATACATGATGAGGCCTCCGAGCTGCACTGCAACGCGGGCAGGTGTTAAGGGCCGGTGCATGAAGTTTCCATGCAGAATTCCGTCTGCTCCTACTTTTAGACTTTGATGTTTTCTTCTTTGGTACTGCCATGCATTTTTCCAATTCTTCCTACAACAAGCGGAACTTGCGCAAGTAAGATCCTACCGACCAGCAGACTTTCTTGCACCCAGATAGGGAAAAGTTAGTCATCTGAAAATTTCAGCTGGTCTAATACAGCCCATCTTGGATCCTTAAATTCTCCGGGATTTTCTCCAATATTTGAAGGAGTAGATGTAGTAAAAAATTCTGTGTCAGTTGGCCCAGTACATGTTTCAGAGCACAAAGCAGCAAGTGGAAGATTAAGCATCGCCTGTTCTGCAAGCATTGGTCTCAGATCAAGCTTTTCGCCAAGCGGTAGTTCAAAGGTTTCACCTTCGAAAGCACCTTTCTCGAATATCTCATTAATGTCAATTGAGGTGCGTCCTGAGGTAGCTTCCAGACACCTTCGACATTGCGCAGTCCAATGCAGTATTGCGGTTCCGTTGGCGGTGACCTTGTCCGAGACTGCTTCAAGAGAGATATTTACTTGAATAAGAATTGCGTTGGAATGGGTTGTTTCTACAGAATCAGGTTTCCATTCTGAAGATATTTCAGCGGGGACACCTAGGTTTCTTTGTAATTTTGGGAGGTCTACAACAAGCTCATCCGAGTCTGAGGACCCGTTACCCGATTTCATCCTGGTCATATAGCTCAGGTCCTTGCTCTGTTTCTGTTTCTGTTTCTGGAGATCCATGTGCTTCTTTCAGATCAGCTAGGGGATCTCCTTGGAGTTTGGTTCTTCCATCTGCGACTACCTTTTGAGTTTTCTTTAAAACAGCTTCAAAGCTGGCGAGTCTTTGATCGCAAAAATCTTCCGTTTCAAGGCGGAGCCTTTGGGCCTCAGCTTGGGCTTCTTCGATGATTCTCCGAGCTTGGATCTCAGCTGTTTTCACTACCTCAGACTTCTGGACCATCTGGCCTGCTCTGGCACGAGCCAAATCGATTAACTCATCCCCTTCTCTTTGAGTTCGTGAGAGAAAGTCTTCACGTTGTTTGAGCAACCATCTTGCGGCACGGATCTCATCGGGCAAGCGGATAGATATATCATTTAAGATCGAGATTATTTCGTCTTTGTTCACCATGGAAGACGAAGATAATGGAACAGGGCGAGCTGCATCAACAACGTTAATGAGCCCTTGAATTAGGCGTTCGACCTCGGGCGCTTCGTATGGCTCCACTGACTCAAATGCTGTGGTTTCATCATTCTGCTCGGGTTCACTCATTATTAGCCAATCCCCTTCTGAGTAAATCGGAAACGGGTTTTGGTACTAACCCTGATATATCTCCTCCTTCAGATGATATTTCACGAATAAATCGACTCGAAATATACGAGTATTCCGGATCTGTTGGTATGAAGACAGTATTGATTTGAGAAATTTTTTTGTTTGTTTGAGCCATCTGCATTTCAATTTCAAAATCTGCTGAGGACCTAAGGCCTTTAATAATCGCGTCAGCATTCAGTGCTTTGGCTACATCAACGACAAGGCCTGTTGAGGAGTCTGTTACCACGTTATCAAGATGCTCAAAAGAGGTTTTTAGTAATTCTTGACGCTTTTCAATAGATAAAAATCCCTTTTTTTCTCTGTTTTGCATTGCAACAACTATTAGTTGATCAAAAATCGTTGCTGCGGCCTCTACTATCCGCACATGCCCAAGGTGAACTGGGTCAAATGATCCGGGATAAATTGCAATAGCCATGAAATAAATCTACCTCAGATTTTGCGCTACCTATGCGGGTAGAACTATTTTCTGCATTAAACGTAAGAAATGCGGAGTTATATCGGTCTTTATTTTTGGTGTGAGGCTATTAGTAGGTTGGTTTGACCGTATTTTTGGCTCTTGATTATTTCCCAATCGCTTTCAAGCGTTATCGGTTCTGAACTTTCAATTACTATTGAATGGGCATTAATTCGTCTGAGCAATGTGCCCCAATGCTCATATTTATAAGGGGGGTCCAAAAGCGCTACGTCAAAATAGTCATTCCTTTCGAGGAAACTCAGCGCATCCATTTTCAATATCTTTGATGCTGAGCCATAGTTTAGTTTTTCAATATTCAACATGATGCAATCAATTGCTTCTGCGTAGCGATCTACAAATACTACCGATTTTGCTCCACGTGATAAGGCTTCTATTCCAAGTGACCCGGTGCCTGAGAATAAGTCGAGAAATGACCTGTTATCAACCAATCCGTAACTGTGCAGGGAGTTAAAGATAGCTTCTTTAACTCTGTCTTTTGTAGGCCTAATTTGATCCCCGCTTGGTACAACTAATTTGCGCCCTTTCGCTGCTCCAGATATGACCCTCATATCAAATTACGTTATCTTCTCAATGAGGGGTAGCGATGAAACTTCCATCAGAAATTACTTGTATTGACTGTGGCGGAAAATGCTATTTGGGTAGCAAGGAACCGGAATCTGGCTGGGAAGTAAATATGGTTGTGTTCTACCGTTGTAAGGATTGTCTGGATAGATGGGACATAGTAGTCGGAGATGACGGGATTTAGGCGGGGTCTCTCCACATACAGGTAAGACCTGCTTTACCTCCGTCAAGCGACAATTCCGTTTGGATTTCAAACCCTAGCCGATAGTAAAAGGAGAGGTTTCTTGGGTTGGTTGATTCAAGGTACGCTCCAGTTTCCTCCTTATCACAAATTTCTAAGATAGGTTGGAGTAGTTTTGCAGCTCGTCCTTTACCTTGCATCTCAGGAACAGTTCCAACTGCTTGTAAGTACCAGTGAGGCTGTAAAGGGTGGTTAGCATTGACTTCCGCAAACGCCTCTAGAACTTGTGAGATCCTATCGCCCACTAATTCATGCATTAAATTGACGAATGCATCTTGCTCGTCGTCACCGCTATTGTCAGATTCACGTAGACCTGAGATTGGCTTGGTCCAGATTGACGAGGTGGAGTTACCTTCATCCACACTTAATGTCCATTCGGGGTTCTTACTTGCATGATGAGTTAGGAAATACCACCATTGGTGCAAATTGCGTTCGTGACTTTTTCCTGGAAATAACCAACTAAAGAATGGGTCAAATAGAAATGCTTTCGTGAGAATATTTGCTGTGGTTCGTGGGTCAGATGTTGAATTTAGAGGTTCGCTCATGATTTAAATAGATACTCGACTTTCTCTTCCTTGAAGAAAAGGTCCATCTCCTCAATGAGAAGTGATATATCTTCGCCTTGCTTTGCTATATCCAACAGAGCGATCGCAGCAGTCCTTGCATGCGATACCCACTCTTTGTCTCTGCGGAGTGAGGCAATTCTTAAGTCGGTCCTTCCCTTCTGTTCGGCCCCCATGATTGTTCCTTCGCCACGAAGTTCTAGGTCTATTTCAGCTAAATGAAATCCATCATTTGAATCCACAAGAGCCTGTAGGCGCGCATCAGTTTCAGGTGTCTGGGAGTCACTGACCAAATAGCAAGTTGACTGGAACGACCCTCGACCTACACGCCCTCTTAGTTGGTGCAATTGGGCGATCCCAAATCTTTCAGCGCCTAGAATAACCATTGCAGTAGCGTTTGGAATATTGACTCCCACCTCAATTACCGTAGTAGATACTAAAGCGTCCAGGTTACCGTTACGAAATAGGTCCATCACATTCTGCTTTTCGCTTGCATGCATTCTTCCGTGAAGCAATCCGACAGATATTTCGCTTAGTTCGTCACCCTTTAATCTGTGATACGTGGCCTCGGCTGAAGTGGTATCGATATTTTCGCTCTCATCAATTAGTGGACATACGATAAATACCTGGCGACCTAACATAATTTGCCCATTCACTTCCTTCCATAATTCTTGAGTGTCAGTCACCCTTTTCGTATCAATAGGGATACGTCCTTCTGGAAGTTCGTTCAAAATACTCACATCAAGATCGCCATATACCGTCATTGCCGCTGTCCGAGGAATTGGCGTAGCAGTCATCACTAGCAGATCTGGTATTGCTCTACTATTGCCTTTATTTTGTAGCGCAGCTCGTTGATCGACTCCAAATCGGTGTTGTTCGTCAACCACGGCTAAACCAATATCTGCAAATTCAACAGATTCCTGAATTAAGGAGTGCGTACCAACAATTATGTCAATTTCTCCGCGACTTAATTTTGCCCGTATTTCTTTGGCGTCCTTGTCCGAGGTCTGGCTTGTTAGTAGGGAAATATTTAGCTTTCGTTCTCCTAGCAAATTAGAAGAGTCTGAGAGAACAAAATTGCCTAGTAATTCTATGGCACTAACGAAATGCTGTTCCGCAAGCACTTCTGTAGGAGCCATGATTGAGCCTTGCTTGCCGCCTTCGACTACGGAAAGTAACGCTGCAATGGCTACTAGCGTTTTCCCTGAGCCCACATCTCCTTGAAGAAGACGATGCATAGGGTAAGAGGCGCGCAGGTCTTTGAAGATTTCTGCAATTGCTTTGGTCTGGGCATTCGTTGGTTTAAAAGGAAGTCGTTCTATTAACTTATCAAATAGGTCTCCTTCAAAGTCGTGACTGATTCCTTGAGTGGCTAGCTCTAGCTGTCTTTTTCGTGCTACGAGAAGTAATTGGATGCGAAGCAGTTCGTCGAATACGAGGCGTTTTCTTGCTGTTAACATTTCACCTAGATTTTTTGGGCTGTGAATTGAAGAGTAGGCCTGGTCACGGCTGACAAGATCGTACTGCTTTCTTATGGCAGACGGCAGAGGTTCAGCGAAACCTCTTGGTTTCGATTTTTCAATCGCGTCTTTCGTCCAGTTGCAGAACTCCCAAGTTGAAAGACCTGCTTTACCCGATTGTGCGTATACGGGAATGAACTTTCCTGTTTTATCTCCAATCAGGTCGACAACAGGGTTAACCATTCTGTATTCGCCTCTGTATTGGTCGAGCTTACCGAAGATAATAACCTCACTGCCCACTGTTAATTGTTTCTCTCTCCATGGCTGGTTAAAAAACGTTAGTGTCACATTTCCTGTTTGGTCTGTGACAGTTGCAGTGACTATTGAGCGTCTATTGCGGGTCTTTTGCTTATAGACGTTCAGAACTTCGACAAGTATCATTCCTTCTTCGCCTATTTGCAACGAGGAGACTTTTGCTTCATTTGTTCTATCGATGTACCTGCGCGGGAAATAGGTAAGGATGTCAAGAACTGAGAAGATTTCTAGAGAATTGAGCGCGCTTTCTTTCTTAGGCCCTATGCCTTTGAGTCGAGATAACTGTATCTTTGACAAGTCTGGAAGAGTCAACGGGTTTTGAGAGTTAGACATTTAACACTCAACTCCATAGAGGCGGCGTTCTCCTATCCTCATTCTCAGCTCTCATCCCTTCTTCGAGGGGTGTGCGTGGAATCACTCAATACCAAAATAGTATGGGTATAAAGGTTGCCCACCGCTGTGTATTTCCACTTCAATTGCAGGTTTCTCCTTAGAAAGCCAGGCCAATAAATCTTTTGTAATTTTTTCAGGGCAATCCTCCCCTTCAATAATTGTGACTATTTCATGTTCGTCACCGATGAGTGTTTGCAAAAGATCTAAAGCTGCATCAGCCAGGCTCTTTCGGGCAACGATGACCCCTGTTTTGTCCAAGCCGATCCAATCGCCTTCGGTTACCTTACCCGCATCTGTCTCGCTATCACGAACTGCTTGGGTAATCTCTCCAGTTACAACTGACTCAGCCATGCTGCCCATTGATTGAGCATTTGTTTTCGCATCTGCAGCTGGATCAAATGCTAACAGGGCGGAGAATCCTTCCGGGATGCTTCTCGTCGGCACAACTATCACGCTCTTGCTTACTTGGTGGTCTAATTGCTCGGAGACAGGGATGATATTTTTGTTGTTTGGAAGAATTACGATTTCCTCTGCCTGAATCTTTTCTACAGCTTCAAGTAGATCTTTTACAGATGGGTTCATTGATTGCCCTCCAGCAACAATTGCGTTTACTCCCATCGACGCGAAGATTTCTTGAATTCCTTTGCCAGCGACAACAGCGATGATCGCAGTATTCTCAGCTATAGGGTTCGGAACGATAATATCGCTGACGCCCCCTACCTCTATGTGGTCCTCTACGTGAAAGAGTTCATCTTGTAGATCAGTGACTCTTATTTGATATGGTCTACCTGCCCTAATGCCAGCCTCAATAGATTCACCAATATCGTTTGAATGAATATGACAATTGTATAAGCCGTCACCGCCCACAACGACAATAGAGTCACCAATGTCTTGCCACTCGAGTTTGAATTGATCAATTTTTGATTCAGGGGCATCAAGAAAAAACATGACTTCATAACGTAGCTCACTGACATCTGGTTTTTCGTCATTATTTGTTTCGCTGGGTGAAATCAAGCTGGACACATTCACTTTTGCTTTAGGAGGGGGTTTGATATCGGTTCCATCAGCAACATGAAGAAAACATTGAATAAGAAGTAGATATCCTGCCCCTCCAGCGTCGACGACATTTGCATCTTTAAGCACGGGAAGTAGATCAGGAGTTCGGTCTAAAGATTCTTCTCCGGCGGACACTAATTGAGATAAGAAGGTCGTCAGCGCCATTTCACTTCCTGCTAGTTCTTGCGCCTTCTCAGCAATCTCCCTTGAGACAGTTAAAATTGTTCCTTCAACAGGCTTCAGCACTGATGCATACGCTGCTTCAGAAGCGTGTGTTAAAGCCTCTGCAATGACTTGATTATCCATTTGAGATTTATTTGAAAAGCTATCGGATAACCCTCGGAGGATCTGAGAAAGAATTACCCCCGAATTACCGCGAGCTCCCATCAAGCTCCCATGACGAATGGCTTCCCACTGCGCTTCTGGGTTTTCATCTTCGCCATCCAGTTCCTCTATAACCGACTTCAAAGTAAATGACATGTTCGTACCGGTATCACCATCGGGCACAGGGTACACGTTTAACGAATTAAGATTCTCACAGTAATTTTTGAGAGTTTCATCATATTTCAAGATTACGTCCCGCACTTGTTTAACCGAGAAAGATTTGAGTTGTTCCACGAATGAAATGCTACTAATTCCTAAGGCCGAAAGACGACATATAAGCATTTTTGGTTAATTTAGTTAAATTTTTTAAAAGCTTTAACAGTTCGCAACTATTGCTTATAGTCAGTTATTGTTACTACGTTGAATCTTATTTAAGGAGCAACTGTGCAGGGAGTCATTAAGTCATACGATCCGGGAACTAAAGACGGAGTAGTTATGTCTGAGCGTAATTTTACTGAATATGAGCTGTCGCCTGATGCCCTTGATGGTTCTATTTTTCGCATGCTGCGGCAAGGACAACGTGTCATTTTTGAACTCAATGAGTCAGGGATGGCCACTAATTTACGCTTAGGCTCCGAAGTGGACATGGGAACTCCAGATTTCCTACAATAGATTTTGATTACGAGGTCAATAGATGACAGATCACCCCCCTACTAAGATCGAAGAAGCACTATCGCTACAATTCGGTATTGAAAATGTGACCCTTCATTATGGGCTAACTCAAGATGAACTCTTTTACGCAGCCATAGAGAACGATAAGGGTCGCGTCTCCCCAGGTGGAGATTCTAATCAGCAAAAAGCATTTCCAACTGCTTTAGGGATAGATGGTCCACTTGTTTACTACAGTGACCCAGACTGCACTGGACGCCCTGTAAAGGACACCTTTGCTGTTGCGAGGCCTGAAGTAGAGGATACGGTCTGGTGGAAAGATGGATTTGAAAGATTTGATCCAAAAGCATTTGATGACCTTCTTGAACGTGTCGTTAGTTATTTGAACAACAAACAAGGCAGCCTCTACGTAACGGATGTCTTTTGTGGTTGGGATACAGAGTTTGCTGAACCGTATAGATTTGTTGGCGAATACGCAACACATGCGTATTTCTGTAACATTATGTTCCCGAAAGCAGTTCGTGATGACAGCGATCGGCCGGAAACCGGGTGGACCATCTTAAATGTGCCCTCGTTTATTGCAGACCCTGAAAGGGATCAAACTAAGTCAAACCGTGCAGTTATTATGGACATTGTTAATCGCGTAGCTTTAGTGGTAGGGCCCGCTGACTACTGTGGAGTTAATAAGAAGACAATGTTTACTGTTATGAACTATGTCCTACCAAGCAAAGGGCAACTCTCAATGCACTGTTCTGCAAATGTAGGCACCGATGATGATAGCGCTATTTTGTTCGGCCTTTCCGGAACGGGTAAAACTACATTATCTGCTGATCCTGACCGTCTCCTGATCGGAGATGATGAACATGTTTGGACCGATTTAGGAGTTTCAAACTTTGAGGATGGTTGCTACGCAAAGCTTATTGATCTTGATAAGGAAGCTGAACCGGTAATTGCTGCGGCATTGAGCATGAAAGGGACTCTGATCGAAAACGTGCCGCCACTAGCAGGAAAGCCTATTGAGCAGACAAACCCTCAGGAACTCGATTTATTTGACGGTTCTAGAACTGAAAATACTCGTTTCGCATACCCTTTGACCTGTAATCCTGGCGTTGCGACTGGAGCAGCTGGCCCGCATCCGAAGACAATTGTCTTGCTGACTGCTGATGCTTTCGGGGTATTGCCTCCTGTATCTATCCTTAGCTCAGATGAAGTTATGTATCATTTTGTTACCGGTTTCACTTCAAAACTCGCAGGGACGGAGGTGGGCGTCACAAAACCCGAGGCAACGTTCTCAGCGTGTTTCGGGGGCCCATTTATGTCACAGAAACCGAGTGTCTATGCTGAACTTCTCGCAAAGCGAATGTCTGAGCACGATACAAGATGCATTCTTCTCAACACTGGTTGGACTGGTGGCCCGCACGGCGTAGGTAGCAGAATGTCTCTCAAACACACGAGGACGTTACTGAACGCAGCACTTTCCGGAGTCTTTGACGAAACCACTCTAGTCACTCAACCTATCCTGAATTTGCGCATGCCAACTAGTTGCGAAGGAGTCCCCGACGAAATTTTGAATCCTAGAGAGACTTGGGATAACCCGTCAGAATATGATGAGCAAGCAAGTAAACTTCGAGAAATGTTCAGAGAAAACTACAAGAAGAAAAACTTTGCTGACCTAGGCATTGCAGCGGTTATGTAACTTGAGTATTCTCGCCACGTGCAGAAATTAAATGATCTCCAGACGCCATATTTGGCTGTTGATCTAGAAATCTTTCATAGAAATCTTAAGATTATGCAGTCCGTCAGGCCGGGCTCGTCATTGAGGCCACATGTTAAAGCTTTCAAATCAACCCATATCGCTGGAATACTTAAACAGAGCGGCTACTCGGGTTTCTGCTGTGCGACGATCAAGGAACTTGAGGGATTAGCAGCTAACGGTCTGGGTAATGATCTTTTGCTCGCCAATGAAACTTTGAATGCTTCCAGACTTCGATCTTTGGTTGATCATGGTGCTCAGGTAATCGTTGCCGTAGATTCTACTGAAACGATAGATGCAGCGAAGGACGGAGGCATTCGAAACGTGCTGATTGATGTCAATGTTGGGTTACCTCGATGTGGTTGTGACTTGAAAGAAGTCGAAACTCTCTCAGCGTATGCTCGGCGAAATGGCCTAAATATTCTGGGTGTTATGGGATATGAGGGGCATTTAATGTTTACCTCCAAGAGATCTGATCGAAAAGAAGGTGTTACGAAAGCCATGCAAGTTTTGCAGGAGGCTCACTCAATTACAGGAGGTGACATTATTTCTGCCGGCGGCACAGGGACTTTTGATCTGAATGAACTAGCAACAGAAATTCAAGCAGGATCTTTTCTGTTTATGGATACCCGATACTCCGCCATAGATCTCCCCTTTGAAGAGAGCCTGACGATAGTTTCAACAATAATTTCTATCGAAAAGAATCAGAAGAGGGCAGTGTGTGATGCCGGAGTGAAATCCTTTGCAACAGATTACGGAAAGCCCAAGCTTAGGGACGGCGTCATTGAGTTCTGCTCTGATGAACACTCAACTATTCTTCCAACAGAGCCAAGAAGCCAGTTAGAATTTCAGGTTGGAGATGTGATCCACCTACGTGTTCCTCATGTAGACCCCACTATTGCTAAACATCCAAAATTAGTTTGTTTTCAGGAAGGCTATGTCCATGGGGATTGGAAGGTGGATCTTCGTGGTTGGTAACTACAATTCATTGCTGATCTTGATCCAAGGAGTACCCTTTGCCTAAAAAGTGGACTAATTGGGCTAGAAATCAATCTTCATACCCGCACAAACTCTTCAGGCCTAAATCAGAAGCTGAAATTACTGAGATTGTAAGCTTAGGAGTAGCTAGAAGACTTAAAGTTAGGCCAATAGGAAACGGGCACAGCTTTAGCTCTATCGGATTAACTGACGGATTCTTAGTTTCATTGGAATCAATGAATCGGATTACTAATATAGACAGAGAGCAGATGCAGGTCACTGTAGGC
>DBHP01000026.1:0-4012 GCA_002295705.1 Candidatus Neomicrothrix sp. UBA825
AATTTGCTCCCACAAGAACATTTAAGTTTTACGCTGGGCAGGAAAGAGGGGTCCGATAATCATGACGGCAACTAAAACTAACGAGAGACCTGGCACCAGAGCACAAGTTAAATATGTCCGTTCATCTGCATACAAGGTGCGAGAGGTATTAAACCTCATCAGAGGTAAGTCTTTTTTTGAAGCGACCAATATCCTCACATTTTCTGAACGTAGAATAAGCGACACCGTACTCAAATGTCTCAATTCTGCTGCTGCTAATGCGGAGAACAATGATGATATCCCTGTAGAGGAGCTATTTGTTTCGGCATGCTACGCAGATGAAGGCCCAACCTTGAAAAGGTGGCGCCCTCGTGCTCGTGGACGGGCTACCCGAATCAGGAAACGGACCTGCCATATTACATTAATTCTCGGAAGGTACTCTCCAGAGGAACTAACCGAACAACGAGAGCGAGCGGAACTTAAAGGTAGCCAAACTCAACAAAGCGCAGCGGAATCAAGAAAGAGAAGGGTAGCTAAGTCCAAGGAATCCGAACTTGAAAGCCAATCAGAAGAAGATCAGTCTGAAGATGATTCAGAGATAATCGCTGAAGAAGTCGAAGTTTCTCCAACAGAACAACAAGAGACCACAGAAGAATCAGATGTGGAATCTGAAGATAGCCCTTACGGCGAAGGCTCTGCCTTTGCCCTTGAAGATGGGTCAGCGCCAAGTTCAGATTTTGTGATTAAAGCCAAAGTCTCAACAAAGATCTATCATCCTGAAGAATCATCTTTCTTCGGAAGAACAAAAGCTGACGTCTGGTTCACCAACGCAGAAGCTGCAGAGGCTGCTGGGTTTAGACTTCCAAACAGCATGCAAAATGACGATGCTGAATCGGAAGAGGACCAAAATAATAATGATGGGGAGAACGAATAATGGGTCAGAAAGTTAATCCATACGGATTTCGCTTAGGTGTTACTACGGACTGGAAATCAAGATGGTTTGCCGATAGAGAGTATGCTGATTTTGTCATTGAAGATTGGGAAGTACGCAATTTCATTATGACTGAATTGCCCCATGCTGCGATCTCTCGAGTAGAGGTTGAAAGGACACGAGATAGATTACGAATTGACGTTCATACTGCCCGTCCCGGAATTGTTATAGGTCGTAAAGGAGCTGAAGCGGATAGATTACGAGCTGGACTGACAGAAATAACTGGAAATCAGAAAGTACAGTTAAATATTCAAGAGATTAAACAGCCGGAACTTGATGCAGCACTCATCGCTCAGGGTGTGGCAGATCAACTTGCAGGACGAGTAGCGTTCAGAAGAGCTATGAAACGTGCAGTGCAGAACGCACAAAAAGCTGGAGCTCTTGGGATACGAGTGCAATGTTCTGGAAGACTAGGTGGCGCAGAAATGTCAAGATCTGAATGGTATCGAGAAGGTCGTGTACCACTTCACACACTTCGAGCAGATATTGATTATGGCTTCAGGGAAGCTCACACAACATACGGACGTATAGGTGTCAAGGTATGGATTTACCGTGGAGATATTCTTCCCTATAAAGTCCAAGCTGAGGATAAGATTGATCGTGAAGCGGCTATGGCGGCAGGCGAGACCTCTGGCCCAAGCCAAGGTAAACAAGTAGTTTCATCGTCTGCGGCACGAAACAAGGCTTCTAATGAGAAAGAAGAATCTGAAGTTGAAGAGCTCACACCACTAGTTCAAGAAGCTGACCCTGAGTTCGAAAAGCTTCTAGATGAAGAAGAACAAATAGCAAAGTTGACAAACTCCAAGAACCAAACACCAATCTTTAGACCAGGAGAGGCCGACTAATGTTAATGCCGAGAAAAGTAGCGCACAGAAAACATCATCGTGGGCGTATGAAGGGTAATGCAAAAGGAGGGAACGAAGTTTCCTTTGGCGATTTTGGTATTCAGGCTCTAGAGCCCGGATGGATCACTGCGAGGCAAATTGAAGCTGCTCGTATTGCTATGACCAGACATATCAAGCGGGGCGGTAAAGTTTGGATAAATATTTTTCCAGATAAGCCAGTTACCGAAAAGCCGGCCGAAACACGAATGGGTTCAGGAAAAGGAAACGTAGAGCGCTGGGTTGCTGTAGTTCGACCGGGCCGAGTTTTGTTCGAGTTATCTTACCCTGACGAAGAAATCGCAAGGCAAGCAATAAATCGAGCCATACAAAAACTTCCAATAAAAGCAAAGTTTGTTAGCAGAAGGGAAGGTTTCTAATGGCTAAAGATCTAAAGGACATAAATGATGGAGACCTCATAGAAACGCTGAATGACTCAAAAGAAGAACTCTTTAATCTCAGGTTTCAACTCGTGACTGGTCAACTTGACAACTACAGCCGAATAAAAGAAGTAAAGAAAGAAGTTGCACGTGCCATGACAGAACTTCGTGCACGGGAGATTGCAGCAGCGGAAGCATTGGAGAGTAATGATGAGTGATCAAAGCGAAAAGCGATCTAATCCAAGAAAGATAAGAGAAGGCCTTGTTGTGTCAACGTCAATGGAAAAAACAGCAGTGGTAGCCATTGTTGACCGCGTAAGGCATCGTCGGTATAACAAGACTGTTCAACGTACAAAAAAACTGTTCGTTCATGATTCTGACAACGATCTAAATGTCGGAGACAGAGTACGTATCCAAGAGACTCGGCCTTTATCAAAAAATAAGCGATGGAGAATCTTAGAAATATTGGAGCGTGCTCGATGATACAGCAAGAGTCACGACTTAAAATTGCGGACAACTCTGGCGCGAAAGAAGTATTGGTAATTAAAGTTCTAGGAGGATCCAAAAGACGTTACGGAACCATTGGCGATATTTTCGTTGCAACAGTCAAGGATGCGATTCCAGGCGCGCAAGTAAAAAAAGGTGACGTTGTAAAATGCGTAGTTGTTCGAACCAAAAAAGAGAGCAGAAGAATGGATGGCTCCTACATCCGATTTGATGAAAATGCTGCGGTATTAATTAATGAAGCTCGTCAGCCGAGAGGTACACGTATCTTTGGTCCCGTAGGAAGAGAATTACGTGACAAGCAATTCATGAGAATCGTTTCACTTGCACCGGAGGTCCTTTAAATGAAGATCAGAAAAGGTGACAAAGTCGTTGTCCTAGCTGGCAAAGACAAAGGTAAAGAAGGAGAAGTCTCATTTCTGTACCCGAAAGAAGGAAAACTTATCGTTACAGGTGTGAATATTTCCAAGAAGCATCAACGCCCGACTCGAGAGACAATGCAAGGCGGGATTATTGATAAAGAAATGGCACTTGACATTTCCAATGTAGCCATTGTTAGTCCTGAGGATGGAAAGCCGACCCGTGTTGGTTACCGATTTGATAGCAATGGAACAAAAGTAAGAATTTGCAAGCGAACAGGAGCTGACCTCTAATGACGACATCACTAGTTCCGCGATTAAAAGATCAATACAATAACCAGATCCGAATGAAACTTAAGGAAGATCTTGGAAAGTCCAACATAATGGAAGTTCCCCAGATCACCAAGATCGTCGTAAATATGGGAGTTGGTGAAGCGGTTACGAGATCATCACTCCTTGAAGGCGCAATTTCTGATTTGAGTGTAATAACAGGCCAGAAGCCAATGTTAACTCGTGCCAAAAAATCAATAGCTGGATTCAAACTTCGAGAAGGAAACGCTATTGGAGCCAAAGTCACTTTGCGAGGTGACAGAATGTATGAATTTTTAGACAGGTTAATTAACTTGGCTATTCCTAGGGTACGTGACTTTAGGGGCCTTTCTCCTAAGTCATTTGATGGAAACGGAAATTACACGTTTGGGGTAACTGAACAACTAATTTTCCCAGAAATTGACTATGACAAAATAGACGCAACAAGGGGTATGGACATAACGATCGTTACCTCAGCTAAGAATGATCAAGAGGGTAAGGCTCTCCTTGATTCATTTTCATTCCCATTCAGAATAGAAGGACAAAATTAAATATGGCGAAGAAAGCTCTTGTAAATAAACAGAAAAAAACACCAAAATATAAAGTACG
>DBHP01000026.1:4442-4701 GCA_002295705.1 Candidatus Neomicrothrix sp. UBA825
TTACCTGGCGTGACAAAGGCAAGTTGGTAGGAGGTGATTAGTAGATGACAATGACAGACCCAGTAGCAGATATGCTGACAAGGATTCGAAATGCTAATACTGCAATGCATGATGATGTCGCTATGCCTTCATCAAAGCTCAAAGAATCGCTTGCGACCTTATTGCATAAGGAAGGCTATATTAATGCTTTTAACGTCTCCGAGAATGAAGAGGCGCCTGGAAAAACTTTAACTATTGAAATGAAATACTCACCATCGCG
>DBHP01000026.1:5098-5665 GCA_002295705.1 Candidatus Neomicrothrix sp. UBA825
ATTCCAAGAGTCCTTGGAGGACTAGGAGTTGCAGTGGTTTCAACAAGTCAAGGATTAATGAGTGATCGAGAGGCACGGAAACGTCGAATGGGCGGCGAAATTTTGTGTTACGTCTGGTAAAGAAGGAAATATGTCACGTATAGGAAAGACACCAATTGAAATTAAATCCGGCGTTGAAGTAGTAGTCACTGCGGACTCTGTTGAAATTAAAGGTCCCAAAGGAACGCTTGCACAAAGCATTCCAGAAGGCATTGAAGTCCAAAAAGACGATGAGACCATCATCGTCAAAAGAGATAATGATTTGCGTGAGACAAAAGCACTTCATGGGCTTGTTAGGTCCTTAATTAATAATATGGTCCAAGGAGTAACGGAAGGATATCAAAAGCAGCTAGAACTTGTGGGCGTTGGTTATCGTGCCCAATCGAAAGGAAGCAATGCTTTAGAACTTCAACTTGGCTTTAGTCACCCCGTTAAATATTCCGCACCGGACGGGATAGTATTAGAAGTTCCTTCTCAGACAGAGATAAATATAAGTGGTATTGACAAACAAGTAGTCGGTCAAGTCGC
>DBHP01000026.1:6051-6511 GCA_002295705.1 Candidatus Neomicrothrix sp. UBA825
TATGTTGGCGAGCATATAATCCGCAAAGCCGGAAAGACAGCAAAGTAGGACGAGAATATGGTTAATGCAGCAAAGCACAAACGAGACGGGCGAATAAGAAGACATAATCGGCTTCGAAGAAAAATACATGGAACAGGCACAAGGCCTCGTCTTGCTGTTTTTCGATCTAACCGCCATATTTCTGCTCAGATCATCAATGATGAGGAAGGGAAAACTATCGTTTCCGCTTCAAGTCTTGAATCAGAAATACGATCTGGCAACACAGGATCAAAAGAGGCGGCAACCAAAGTCGGAAAGCTTATCGGAGAGCGCGCTAAGTCTGCTGGTATTTCATCCATTGTCTTTGATAGGGGTGGATTGAAGTACCACGGAAGAGTTGCAGCAGTAGCTGAAGCAGCGCGCGAATCAGGATTGGAATTTTAATGGAAACAAATGAAGAAAAAGCACCTGGAGAATTACG
>DBHP01000026.1:6946-16205 GCA_002295705.1 Candidatus Neomicrothrix sp. UBA825
GGATACGGGAAAGCGAAAGAAGTGCCTTTAGCTATCCAAAAAGGAACAGAGGAAGCAAAGCGGAATCTCTTCCGGGTTCCCATGGCAGGTTCAACCGTTACCCATCCTATAGTTGGAGAAAATGGTGCTGGTCGCGTCATGCTTAAACCTGCAGCTCCAGGTACTGGAGTAATAGCTGGCGGTGCCGCAAGGATAATCTTAGAGGAAGCTGGAATTCGTGATGTATTGTGTAAGTCACTAGGTTCTCCAAACCACATCAATGTCGCCCGAGCTACCATAGATGGTTTACGAAACCTCCAACGACCTGACCAAATTGCGAGCCTTCGCGGTCTCGCAGCAGAAGAGTTCGTCCCCGGAGGGATGCTCGCAGCATATAAAGAGTCAGAGCGCACTGTTCGCGAATTGGAGAAAAACTAAAATGGCATTAAAAGTCACCCAAATCCGTTCATCAATAGGAACAAAACCAAAACAAAGAGGGACGCTTCGTGCACTAGGTTTAGGTAGAATCGGGAAGTCCCATACACTACCTGATAAGCCTGAGATACGTGGAATGATCAATACAGTTCCGCATCTTATTCAAGTCGAAGAAGTTTCTTAAACAACATTATTTGAGAGGAATATCATGAAAATTCATGACTTACAGCCACCTGAAGGTTCAAATAGAAGATCCAAACGCGTTGCTAGAGGAATTGGCGGAAAAGGTGGGAAAACAGCAGGAAGAGGATCGAAAGGGCAACGAGCCCGAAATACGGTCAGAGTTGGATTTGAAGGTGGCCAGAACCCATTGCATCTCCGGCTTCCTAAATTACGAGGATTTAACAACCCGTTCCGTGTCGAATATCAGGCAGTTAATCTAGACACAATCGCTGAAACAGGCATGACAGAGATATCTCCAAGTTCATTACATGAAAAGGGACTCGTCAGGAAAAACTCCCTCGTCAAGATTCTAGGGCGAGGAGAAATTTCAACAAAAATTGATGTTTCTGCTCATGCCTTCTCAAAATCAGCTGAAGAGAGTATTACTGCTGCAGGAGGAACTGTCACTGTATTACCAAAACCCTGGGGAGAAGGTCGACCACCTGCCAAAGGGAATGCATTAACCAATAGATGAGACCTAATTCTTATCAGCTAGGATAAACATATGGCAGCCAGTATCTTAAACATGTTTCGTGTTGAAGACTTACGAAATAAGGTCTTATTCACGTTGGGAATGTTGGCCTTGTATCGTGTTGGCTGTTTTGTTCCTGCTCCAGGCATTGATATTGATGCTATTCAATTACTTAAAGAAACTACAGATGAAAATGGTGGCGCTTTAGCATTCTTGCGTCTCTTTTCAGGAGGGGCTTTAACTCAGTTTGCAATTTTTGCGTTGGGCATTATGCCTTACATTACTGCTTCAATCATTATGCAAATTCTAGGCGTTGTAATACCGCGGGTCGAACAGTGGCAACAGATGGGCGCTGTCGGACAAAGAAAAATCACACAAGCGACCCGTTATCTAACAATAGGTATTGCGCTAATTCAATCAACCGCTTTCGCATTTCTTTTCCACAATGGTGGAGGAGGCTTTGGGAGTGCCCCCAGTAGCGGCACCCAACTTGACTTGCTTCCAAAATTCACAGCCCCACGAGTTGCTCTTGTCGTCTTAACTCTTACCGCAGGTACTGCTCTTTTGATGTGGATGGGGGAATTAATCAGCCAAAAGGGCATAGGGAACGGAATGTCACTAATCATCTTTGCATCAGTGGTTTCCGCTCTACCCAACCAAGGAGCTCTGGTGAGAACAGATGCAGGCATGGGTGGTTTAATAGGAGTGATCATACTTTTTGGTGCGATGCTGGTCGCTATCGTATTCGTAGAACAGGGTCAAAGGCGCATACCGGTACAGTTCGCAAAGCGTGTTGTCGGGCGCAAACAATATGGTGGCCAAAGTACATACATCCCTCTTAAAGTTAACCAGTCTGGGGTAATTCCGATCATCTTCGCTAGCTCGGTACTATACCTACCGCAATTATTAGTATCAGTACTCCCATCAGATAATGACCCAGCAAATAAAACGTGGGGAGAATCTATTCAAAGCTGGATTGATAGCAATCTTGTTGTCAGCGACAGTCCGTTCTATTTACTTTTCTTTGGACTATTGATTGTTGGGTTTTCTTACTTCTACACTGCTATCACGTTTGACCCTGTGAAGCAGGCAGACAATATCCGTAAGCAAGGCGGATTTATTCCAGGTATTCGACCTGGTCCCCAAACCGAGCGTTACTTAGGCAAAATACTAAACCGGATAACACTCGCAGGAGCAATTTTCATTGCACTCGTGGCGTTGGCACCCACATTCATTTTGGCAAAAGTACTTGATCAAGGAAACGTAGGACAAGTTTCCTTCGGTGGCATCTCTATATTGATTGCAGTTGGAGTTGCGCTAGAAACAATGAAACAAATTGATAGCCAACTTATGATGAGAAACTATGAGGGTTTCTTGAAATAATCGTCATAAAGAGAGAGGTAATTCATGACACTAGGTATGGTCATTTTGGGGCGACAAGGTTCTGGAAAAGGAACGCAAGCAGTCCGGATAGCAGAACGGTTTCAAATAGTTCACATTTCTACTGGAGATATGCTGCGGTCTGCTGTGCAAGAGGGAACAGAGCTAGGACTTAAAGCAAAATCAATTATGGACGCTGGCGGGCTCGTAACAGATGATGTGGTTAACGGAATCGTCGCTGAAAGGCTAGCGAAAGATGATGTTCAGAACTCAGGATTTCTCCTTGATGGCTATCCACGAACTGTCGGCCAAGCAACACAGCTTAAAAAACTAGTTGGAGAAAGTCTCAAACTTGCTATAAATCTGGATGTTTCAATTGAAGAAGTAACTCAGCGGATGATGAGCCGAGGTCGTGAAGATGACACTCCAGATGCCATTGCAAAACGACTTGAATTATATGAAGCTGAGACAGCTCCTTTGATTGAATGGTTTGAAAGTGAAAATATCCTATGCGTGATTGATGGTCTTGGTACTGAAATTGAGGTGCATCAGCGAGTGATAGAAGAAATAGAGAGAAATATCGGATGACTCAAAAGATAACTAGAATCAAATTCTCTTTGGGTTGGGGAGTGACAGTAATGCCGGTAGGATTTTCATTTGGCTTTGCGCGCAGAAATACTTGTTGTCAAACCCAATAATTAGTAAGGAGATAGACACTGGCTAAATCAAAAGAAGATGCAATTGTAATGGAGGGAACTGTAGTGGAACCGCTCCCTAATGCAATGTTTCGAGTGGAATTAGAGAACGGACATAAAGTCTTAGCTCACATTTCGGGGAAAATGAGAATGCATTACATACGCATACTTCCTGGGGATAAAGTGCAAGTTGAACTTACACCATACGACCTAGAGCGTGGTCGTATCACCTACAGATATAAATGAAGTCAAGTCGAAAAAGGATCTAATGAAAGTTCGAACAAGTGTCAAAAAAATGTGCGATAAATGTCGTGTCATCCGACGCAGCGGAGTTGTTCGCGTAATTTGTTCGGTTAACCCCCGTCACAAGCAAAGGCAAGGATAAGAATGGCACGTATTGCCGGTGTAGATATACCGAGAGAAAAGAGGGCTGTCGTCTCCCTCACTTACATTTATGGAATTGGGCGAACACTTGCATCTCATGTCTGCGAGGCGACAGATATCGATGAAAATACTCGTGTGATGAACTTGACCGACGACGAAGTTGCTAAATTACGTAGTTACATCGAAGGAGAACTACGTGTTGAGGGTGACTTGCGACGAGAGGTGCAACAGGATATCAAGCGCAAAATGGAAATAGGTTGTTATCAAGGTATACGTCACCGACGAGGCCTTCCTGTGCGTGGGCAGCGAACGCACACCAACGCCCGAACGCGAAAAGGCCCTAAGAAAACAATTGCTGGTAAGAAGAAAGTTCTCAAATAATTATGGCTACACAAAATTCTGGTGCTCGGCGTCCAAAAAAGCGTGAACGTAAGAATATTGCTCATGGAGTCGCACATATTAAAAGTTCGTTCAACAACACAATCGTGTCTATCAGTGATCAGCAAGGAAATGTTCTAGCTTGGGCTTCAGCTGGAAATGTGGGCTTTAAAGGCTCAAGGAAAAGCACCCCTTTCGCTGCTCAGCTAGCTGCCGAGGAGTGTGCAAGAAAGGCTATGGACCACGGTATCCGAAAAGTTGACGTTGAGGTAAAAGGACCAGGTTCAGGTAGAGAAACTGCTATCCGGTCACTTCAAACAGCAGGAATTGAAGTTACTGGTATAAAAGATGTTACCCCTGTACCACACAACGGGTGCACAGTTGTTAAGAGACGGAGGGTTTGACATGTCCAGGTATACCGGACCAAAAGCTCGAGTCTCCAGAAGACTTGCAACTAACATCTGGGGCACCAAGGGAGAAGCTGACGCACTTGAAAAGCGTCCTTACCCACCAGGCGAACATGGGAGGACTGGTCGCCGAGGAAATGCATCCGAATATAAAGTGCAACTACAGGAAAAGCAAAAGGCCCGCTTCACTTACGGTTTAACCGAACGACAATTCCGAAATATCTTTAAAGAAGCTAGCAGGAGAGATGGTGTCACTGGCGATAACATGCTCCGATATCTTGAGCTTCGTTTAGACAATTTTGTATATCGATCAGGATGGGCCTCTACCCGCCCCCAAGCACGGCAGTTCGTGAACCATGGTCATGTCTCCGTAAACGGTAAGCGAGTAGATATTCCCAGCTACAGACTCCGAAAGGATGACGAAGTCACATTGCGGGATAAAGCGAAGGGCATGATTGTAATCCAATGGAACAATGACGTCCTAGATCGAGAAGCTCCAGCTTGGATTGAAATTACCGATGACAGGCTTGGTGCAAAAGTTCGTGATCTACCAATACGAGAACAAATAGATATACCAATCCGTGAACAACTTATTGTTGAGTTATACAGCAAGTAATTAACAGACAAACAAAACAAGAGGTAAAAAATGCTTTTGATACAACGACCAGAAATCAAGGCCTTAGATGAAGAGTCAGAGAACAAGCAAAGGTTCTTGATCTCCCCTTTAGAGCCAGGATTCGGACACACCCTTGGAAACTCTCTACGACGTACCCTTCTTTCCGCTATTCCAGGAGCTGCTATCACTCATGTTCTCTTTGATAATGCAATTCATGAGTTTGATGTCATAGAAGGAGTCATTGAGGACGTGCCAGATGTTCTTCTTAACATTAAAGATATTGTAGTGAGCTCTGAAAGCGAAGAACCTGTGTTGCTTCGTCTTGATGCAAACACTCCAGGAGAAGTAACTGCAGGTAACTTCTCTGCAAATGCTGACGTAGAAATTCATAACCCAGAGCTTGTTATCGCAACCTTAAATGGGTCTGGGTCTCTAGGAATGGAAGTTACTGTTCAACGAGGGAGAGGATACATCTCAGCGGATGCTAATAAGGAAGGAAATACCTCAACTACTCAAGTAGCGGTTGATTCAATATTCTCACCAGTTCGCCGAGTTACCTTTAGTATTGAACCCACGCGAGTTGAACAATCAAATGATTTTGATGCCCTAACTATTGAAATAGAAACTGATGGCTCCATGGCGCCTGCAGATGCATTTGCATCAGCAGGTGGAACTTTGGGCAACCTTGTGCAACTTGTCGCTGATTGGAGCGAAGAACCTCAAGGGCTTGAATTGACTGAAGTCGTGACCGGAACATCAGGCTCACCAGATCTTGAACTCCCTATTGAGGACCTTGAGTTGTCAGAACGACCAAGCAATTGCTTAAAGAGAGCTCAAGTCAATACCATCGGCGAGCTTCTCCAGAAATCTGAGGCAGATCTCCTAGCTATCACTAATTTCGGTCAAAAGTCATTAGATGAAATAATCGACAAACTTGATGAGCGAGGCTTAGCGCTCGCTCTTAGAGACTAGGATTTACAATGCCTGGACGACCTAGAAAAGGAAGACGGTTTGGTGGGAGCTCAGCACATCAAAAAGCAATAATGGGGAATCTAGTAGCTTCATTGATTGCTGCAGAGGCAATCGTTACCACCGAAGCAAAAGCGAAAGCTATGAGACCTGTCGCAGAGAAGATCATAACAAAAGCTAAAAAAGGTGGGCTGCATAACCACAGGCAAATTATAGCTTTCCTTCGTGACCAGGAAATCGCTGATAAGTTAATGGAAGATGTTGGGCCTAGATATGCTGACCGACCCGGTGGCTACACCAGAATTCTTAAAATGGGTCCTCGTTACGGCGATAACGCTCCGATGGCAAGAATTGAACTTGTTTAGTTGACTCGTCAAGAAATCAGTCGCTAAAAGCTATGGTTTCCCCCCCTCCCCATGGAATGAACCGGTACAGAGCATCCGTCTCTTACGATGGTGGTCCCTTTCATGGTTTCGCAGAAAACCCTGATGTTGAAACAGTTGCTGGTAAATTACGTGAGTCGTTAGAAAAGATCATTGGACATGAAATTCACCTGACATGTGCAGGGAGAACAGACGCAGGGGTTCACGCTGAAGGTCAAGTAATCTCCTTCGATGCTGAAACCTTTGATATTGAGAAAATTGAAAGATCTCTGAATAAACTCTGTGCTCCGTTCATAACGGTAAGAGATCTGCAAAAGACAGATGATCTTTTCAGCGCAAGATTTTCAGCAACATGTCGTACATACAGATATCGAATCCTTAATGATGATTACCCTGACCCTTTCTCCCATCGATTTGCTTGGTATATTCAGACACAATTAGACCTCGATGGTATGCATCGAGCGGCTCAGGCAGTGGTGGGAGAACATGACTTCAGCTCATTTTGTCGAAAAGCCTCAATCCTTGTTGACGGAAAAGAGAAGGAAGTTTCTTTAATAAGAGAAGTAATCTCTATCACTGTAAAGAACGAAGGACCTTTCGTTGAAATATGGGTTACAGCAACATCGTTTTGTCACCAAATGGTTAGGTCAATCGTAGGAACGCTTGTAGCAATAGGAAAAGGGCGCTTGAATAAATCAGACGTATCATCAATTATCTCAAAGAAGGATAGAAACTCTGCTGGACCTGTGGCGCCTCCTCAAGGACTTACGTTAATGGAAGTCGGTTACTGAGATCCAAAAAAGCAATGATGTCTCAAAAAATTGGTTGTTTAGAGACTTGTTTCACCGTATCGTGGATAGTTGTCCTAACTGATTTAGGAAGATAACTCGAAAAGAATAAAGTCGTGCCTACATATACTCCAAAAAAATCTGAAATAGAACGAACATGGCATCTTGTAGATGCTGAAGGCCTTGTATTAGGAAGGATGGCAACCGAAGTTGCTAAAATCCTTAGAGGAAAACATAAAGCTACTTTTGCCCCTCACATAGACACAGGTGATCATGTCATAGTCGTAAATGCTGACAAAGTAGTTCTCACAAGCGGGAAAGCAGAACGAAAAATCGTATATCGCCATACTGGGTTTCCTGGCGGCATTAAATCTGATAGCTACGAAGAGTTATTAGCAAAGAAACCCGCTGAGATAGTTCGTCAATCAATCCGTGGCATGCTCCCCAAAAATAGGTTAGGTAGACAGCAACTATCAAAACTGCAAGTCTACGCTGGTCCTTCTCACCCACACCAGGCACAGAAGCCAGTTGCATTAGAAATAGATCACGCACGAGCGAAAGAAGTTTAAAGTATGTCAAACCCACTTGTTCAAACAACAGGCAGGCGTAAAAGAGCCGTTGCTCGAGTTCGCGTTAAAACTGGGTCGGGGACGATAACAGTTAATGGAAGGACTCTAGAAGATTTTTTTCCTTCAGATACTCACCGAATGATTATCACTGAACCGTTGCGCATCACGAGTACCGACGGATCCTTTGATATCGATGCAACTATTGATGGTGGTGGGTCAACTGGGCAAGCTGGTGCTTTACGATTAGGTATCTCACGGGCGCTAATAGATATTGATGGTGATCATCGAGAGTCACTCAAAAAAGCCGGGTTCCTAACTAGAGACTCACGAAAGAAAGAATCTAAGAAGTACGGTCTTAAAAAAGCTCGTAAAGCTCCTCAATTCTCAAAGCGATAAACCAGCTTTGGTTTCCCGCCTATTTCCTTGGTGTCAACAAGTATTAAAAGTGCATTAACCTAGGTTTCATGGGACTTAAATTTGGTACCGATGGAGTACGAGGCCTAGCTCATTCTGAATTAACAGTGGAGTTGGTAGCAAAACTAGCTTTTGCAACATCAAATGCTATCGAAGTTAAAGAGTTCGTGATCGGAACGGATGGGCGAGAGTCCGGAGATCACTTCGCACGTGCTTTGGCAGGTGGGTTAAGGGCTGCAGGAGCTACATCACAGTATTTAGGAATGGTGCCAACTCCGGGCATAGCTCACATAGCATCTGAATTTGAAATTGCTGGAGCAGTCATTTCCGCATCACATAATCACGCTGAATACAACGGTGTTAAATTCTTTTTGCCTAACGGACAAAAGCTCTCTGATGAGGAACAAAAGGAAATTGAAACACTTCTTGCTGAGCTAATATCTTCACCACCACTTGAAGAGAGTATAGAAGTATCAAATGCTACTCAGACCTATGTCACAACATGGATAGATTCTCTAAAGAACGCATCATTACAAAATAACTACCAAGATATTTCTGTTGTTATAGATTGCGCCAACGGAGCAGCAAGTAATATCGCGCCTCAAATATTTAAAGAACTAGGAGTTGCCCTTACCGTTATCCACTCTCAACCTAACGGAAATAATATCAACCGAAATTGTGGTTCTACTGACATGAGTTCCCTTCGTGATGCGGTAATAGAGTTAGGTGCAGATCTAGGACTAGCTTTTGATGGGGATGCTGACCGAGTCCTAGCCATAGATAATGACGGAAACACGATAGATGGAGATTACCTGATGGCAATTTTTGCTCGCGACCTTAAGCAGCGGAAAAAATTGAAAGATGACACCGTCGTAGCGACTGTAATGGCGAACATGGGATTCCACGAAGCGATGCAAGCAGAAGCAATCAGTGTCCATACGACTGCTGTGGGCGATAGGCATATACTTAAAGCGCTAGGTGAGAATAATTGGAGTCTCGGCGGAGAGCAATCCGGACATATAATCTTTTCAGATCACGCCAGAACAGGAGATGGAATCTTAACAGGTCTTCACCTTCTTAATAGCTTGAAGATATCCCAAATGAGATTATCCGAGTTAGCTCAGTCTTCTATGCGGAAGTTTCCTCAACTCCTTCATTCAATAGAACT
>DBHP01000026.1:16593-18680 GCA_002295705.1 Candidatus Neomicrothrix sp. UBA825
GAAGCAGAATCTATCTTCACTCAAGAGGGGCGCGTACTCGTTCGGCCGTCAGGCACGGAACCAATTTTGCGCATAATGGTTGAAGGTGAATCCGAGTCGGAAGTTCACCAAGTAACAAATGAAGTGATGAAGTCAATAAAACGAGCTCTAAAAGTATAAATATCAAGTCATTGATGATGTAACTGCCGTGATAAGAGCTAGTTAAATCCCTACAATGGAATAATGTGCGGGATTATTGCCATTGCTAGACAGAAATCATCACGGATTCCACCGTCAGCCGAAGGGGTAATACAGAGTGCTGAACTTTCGAATCTAGGAAGAATCCATAGTCATGAAGACATTTTAAGATGTGTTCAAAAGTTACTGAAAATAAAAGAACTTATCTCTGGTGCAGCAGGAATTAACACTCTGATAACCGATCCACAATTTCGGGTCTATCTACAAGGCATCTGTTCAAACCTCTCAGAAGATCTAGAAAACTTTGAGTCGGAGCTTGTAAAAACTTTAATGGACAGTCAAAAACTAGAAGAGATAAATACTGACCTAATCAAATTAAAAGATCTCCTTTGGCACATTGAATCTGACCGAATTATCGTTTCACAATCAGTAGAAGAACTTTTAGGAGGCCGAGAGGGAGATCGATTTATCGAAATACTCCTTACAGTCCAACAAGTTCTCACAGGACTAGACAGGCTCGAAGTACGTGGCCGAGATTCAGCTGGGATTCATCTCATGATACAAAATCATGGGTTAGATCTTGAGAACCTAGGAATACGTCAAGAAATTGCAAATAGGGCTGACGACCTTAATTTCAAATCCGGATCAGTACGGATTTTAGATGGTGCGTTAAGTTTTGTTTACAAAGTCGCGTCAGAAATAGGTGAACTAGGAGACAATACTAAAGAGCTCCGAAAATTAATTTTATCTGACGACCTCTTCTACAGAGCGCTTGAAAATGAGAATGTAACAGCAGTAGCCATAGGTCATTCACGATGGGCGAGCGTTGGTATCATCTCGGAGCCAAATACGCATCCTATGAACTCAGAACTACTGAAAAGTGAAGATAGCCCATTTGTTGTAGCTGCAGCTAATGGAGATGTTGATAACTTTGCTGATCTTAAGCGCGTCCGAAATTTGCAAATTCCCAAACTCATAACGTCGGACTCGAAAGTTATTCCCGCAATTATCTCAAATGAGCTCTCTAGTCAGCATGGGTCTACCAGTGACCTTGAAGCCTTCAGGCAAACAGTCCAAAATCTAGATGGCTCTATCGCCATTATTGCGAATACTGGTTTACAACCAGAAAAGTTATACATGGCGCTGCGGGGAAGTGGACAAGGACTTTATGTCGGGCTCTCTGATGAAGCGTACGTAGTCGCAAGTGAACCATATGGCCTTGTTGAGACTGCAGACAGTTATTTACGACTAAATGGGGAAATCCTACCCAACCGCAACGTCAGTGTTTCCGGACCCGGAGAGATTGTTTCGGTTTCGCTTAATGAACCCGTTTCCGTTGACTCACTCAAGCGGATCGCCTATGACGGAACACCTCTCCCAATTGAAGACAATGAGTTCACACAAGCTGAAATTACAACGAGAGATATTGACCGAAGAAATTTCCCACATTTTCTCTTAAAGGAGATTTTTGAGTCTCCTGATTCTTTCGAAAAGACTCTTCGAGGGAATCTGTTGAACGATAACGGAAGCTTTAGGGTCGCCCATTCCGAAATTGAATTTCCAAATTCAATCAGAGAAAAATTAGAAGACCACACAATAGATAAGATCTACATCATAGGGCAAGGAACAGCTGCTGTTGCCGGACAAGCTTTAGGTCAATATCTAAGCGAGGAAACGGAGATTTCTGTAGAGTCAATCCCGTCGACTGAACTTTCAGGTTTCAAGTTGTCAACAGACATGTCTAATGTACTTGTAGTTGCTATTAGCCAATCAGGAACGACTACAGATACCAACCGGACCGTAGATCTAGTCCGAGGAAGGGGTGCTGCAGTAATTGCAATTGTGAATAGAAGAAACTCGGATCTATCCCAGAAGGCAGATGGAGTTATCTATACATCGGATGGTCGAGA
>DBHP01000026.1:19091-20454 GCA_002295705.1 Candidatus Neomicrothrix sp. UBA825
GAGCCTAATAATTCCGTGAACCAAGAGGATCGTCAAACTCTTTTACATGAATTAAACGAGCTACCAAAGAAAATGATCGCTGTTTTACAACAACAAAATCGGATACGCGACATAGCCTTTGAGCTAGCACCCTCAAGGCGCCATTGGGCTATTGTCGGCAATGGCTTGAACATGGTAGCTGCAAGGGAAATACGAATAAAACTTTCAGAGCTCTGTTATAAATCAATAGCCGCAGATTTCACCGAGGATAAAAAACATATTGATCTCTCTGCCGAACCCCTGGTCCTTATTTGTGCCACTGGACTCAATGATTCAATGCAGTCCGATGTCGCAAAAGAAGTTGCAATTTATAAGGCTCATAAAGCGGCACCTATCGTAATAACTGACAGTGGAAATGCCTACCCGGACGCCCACAGAGTTATAGTCGTTCCAGAAACACACCAAAGGATATCGTTTATCCTTGCGACCATGGTTGGCCATCTATTTGGATACGAAGCCGCTTTGTCAATAGATGCTTTAGCTTTACCTTTCAGGCAGACCAGATCAGCGATTGAAAGGACGTTGTCAGAGGACCCAAACATAACTTCGCAAGAACTCTTGGAGTCTATTGCTGAACCGATGCAGTCAATTACTAAAGCGTTTTTTGATGGATTGCGTTCGGGTTTCTACAACGGAAGTTTGGAGGCAAGCACAGCGACTCGCATCTCGACGCTTTATAGATATGCACTAGGAACAATACCTCTTGACTCATACCAAATTGACACCGGAAAAGTAGGGACGCCTGCAACGTTATTGGAAGATCTTAATGCAGCACTAACAATCGGAATTGAAGAACTCACCAGACCGATCGATGCAATCAAGCATCAGGCAAAAACAGTTACAGTGGGGATTTCTAGATCTGACGAAGAACTCATTCAGTTGAATCTTGTGACCAACATGCTTGAAGCTGGTACACCACGTGAACGCATTTCGTATAAAAATCTTCGTTACCTTGCAGCCTTGGACGCAACTATTAAATCAATTTCAGGATTTATCAGATACGCGATAGAGGGTGACATTCAATCAAGTACCGCTCAAGTGCATGTTATTGATAGAGGCGGGATAGCCTATGATCTAATTTCGAGGACGGATAGGGATCCGAAATTAAAAGGCAGCAAACATCTCGTGGCGTCTCAACAAGAAGTAACTATCACGAGAGGTAGGCATGATCAGCGGATCATTATCTTAGTGCCTGAGATAAAGGACAAGGAGACTGTAGGAATCACTCTTTTGCATGTCGAACTTGAAAGTCATTTAAGCGAGCATGCTGCAAGACATGTCATGGAAGGTTACAAAGACAGGTTTACAGCGATCTCCGACTATG
>DBHP01000074.1 GCA_002295705.1 Candidatus Neomicrothrix sp. UBA825
AAAAGAGCATCTTCCGCAAACAGGTGCTCTGTTGTCGTGTAATCTCCGGAATCTTGATTTTCCCAGAATTTCTCAATAACTTGATATGCGTCTCCAGCCATAAGAATCTCCTTTTAGTTCACGAGTTTGTCGTGACCCTCCCAATAAGGGGCTCGCAGTTTATATTTCTGAAGTTTTCCTGTTGCAGTTCTAGCAAGTTCATCACGGAATTCTATGCTTGTTGGGCACTTGTAATGCGCCAATTTCGTGCGACAGAATTCAATGAGTTCCTCTTCCGAAATATCACCTTCAATAACGACAAGGGCTTTCACTGTCTCTCCCCATTTCTCATCGGGGACACCAATAACAGCTACCTCTGTTACTTGTTCATGCGCAAATAAAGTATCTTCAACTTCTATTGAAGAGACATTCTCACCACCGGAGATAATGACATCTTTCTTCCGGTCGGCGATTGTCACATAATTATCCTCATCAACATAGCCACCGTCACCAGTGTGGAACCATCCATTGCGTATAGCCTCATTTGTTGCTTCAGGTTGATTCCAATACCCCTTCAAGACATGGTTCGACCGTGCACAAATCTCTCCGTCTTCTGTCACTTTAAGTGAAACGCCAAGGGCGGGTGCTCCAGCGCGACCCAGCAACTTTGCTCTTTCAGATGTTGGTAATTCATCCCATTCTGATCTGCCTCGCGACATTGTTAACAGCGGCGCAGTTTCGGTAAGGCCGTAAATTTGGATAAATTCCCAATTTAGTTCAGTTTCTATTCTTTCAATGATTGATGTAGGTGGTGGAGCTCCAGCAACGACGATTCTTGTTATCCCAGCTCCAGGTATAGGACCATCCCATTCTGCTGCCGCATCTAAAATTGCAGATACCACTGCCGGAGCTCCGCACATAAGCGTAACTCCATGCTTTTCAATTCGGTTTAGGATTTCTTTTCCGTCAACTTTTCTGAGCACCACCTGAGGTACACCCATCGCAGTTAAAGCGAACGGCATCCCCCAGCCGTTGCAATGGAACATCGGAAGAGTGTGTAAATATACATCACGATCGTTGACGCCTGTTTGCCAACCGAATATCGCGGCATTCGTCCACAACATCCGATGAGTCATTTCAACACCTTTTGGCCTCGCAGTCGTGCCACTTGTGTAGTTAATTGTTGCCGTTGCATCTTCATCAGGAACCCAAGGAGAAGGCTCCCCCGCTTTAAAGAGAATCTCGTCTGAGTCACTTCCCATTGAAAAGAAGTGATTTACCTTTACCTCCTTTAACGTGTCCTCTAGTTCGGGATCAACGATGAGAACTTCGGCACCGCTATGTTCGATAATATAGCTAATCTCTTCATGGTTGAGCCGGAAATTAATCGGAACTCCTATACGGCCCCATGCAGCTGTGCCAAACAAAAAAGTAAGCATCCGAGATGCATTATGAGAGACCATCGCAACCCTGCCTTGCTGCGAAACACCTAACTCTTCAAACCCTTTAGCCATAGCCTTTGCTTTGGCTGCGAAAGAACCGTAAGTCATATCAACCATTGGCGACGCTGGCTGGTCAGGTTCATCAATAATGCCTATCCGATTTCCGTACACAAGATCGGCCCGTTCAAGATGGTCTTTTATGGTCAGTGGTACAAACATCGTCTCTTCCTGTCTTAGTGGAATCTGTTTTAGTTCAGAAATAAGAGGTGGGAAAATTCATATCTAATAAAGCCTGTAATTGATTCTAGAAATAGTTTGAGACATGCCTTCGTTGAGCATTAGATGCTAGGTTTAAGCAAATGAACGCACCAAACATTCTTTTAATTGTGTCCGACCAAGAACGGCAACGGGACTGGATCCCCGATGGATTTGATCTTCCAGCAAGAAAGCGTCTAATGGATCAGGGTCTAGAATTTACTAGATACTACACACATACATCACCTTGTTCTCCCGCTAGAGGAACTCTGTTTACAGGGCAATATCTTCCCGTGCATGGAGTTAACGAGAATTGCATAATGCCAGCTAACGGAGAACTCTCAACTGACGCTCAAACATTAGGGAAACTGTTCAGAAATAAGGGGTATTACACGGGATATAAGGGGAAATGGCATCTTGCACCCGATGCTTTCCCGGACATGGATGCATATGGTTTCAGCGACTGGGAAGGCAATGATAAAGCTTTTTGGGGACAAGCAGGAAGTGGCGTTGAATTTGATGAACCTATCGCACGATCAGCAGCAGACTGGATACGCGACCGAAACGGAGAATCAACGCCATGGTTTCTTTCCGTGGGTCTTGTAAACCCTCATGATGTTATGTGGTTCCCAATGGACCAGCCTTGGTATCAGCAAGAGAATGCCACACAGGTTCAAGCATTGAAAGACAGGTACGCAACATATGACTGGGGACGAGAAGACCCACTTCCTGCGTTCAACTTGCCTTACGAAGAGTGGTTCACGGAACTACCCATGAACTTCCACGATGACTTACACACAAAACCTGACGTGCACCGCCGATTCATGCGTGAGATGTCAAGATCAAATGGATACCTAGACCCGAACGATCACGCTAAATGGATTCGCCTGCTTGACTACTATCTCAAACTGCACCAAATGAGTGATGAGAGCCTTTCACTGATTTTGAGCGCCCTTGACGATACGAAAGCTTGGGACAACACGATTGTCATCTTTACTGCCGATCATGGAGATCAGTGTGGGTCGCATGGCTTGCGTTCAAAAGGTCCATGGAACTATGAAGAAACTATGCGAATCCCTCTCTATGTTGTGGCACCTGGAATTACGAAACCCGGTACTGTAACCGATGCAATGATGAGCCCTGTAGACCTCGCTGCGACAATCTGTGAATTAGGAGGAATAAGCAACGAGGATGCAAACTTACCTGGCCAGTCAATGCTTCCTATCTGGTCGGACCCAAATGAAACTGGACGTGAATTCGTACTCTTTGCTCAGGATTGGGCTTGGTACGATGGATTGGTCAATACTCGGTACGCAAGTCGTGGAATCTTTGATGGTCGCTTCAAGTACAGCCGATACTACGGCGTAGGTGGTTCAAGCACGACAAGGGGAACGCCTATTGCTCATGAGAAAATTTTCGGACCCGATTCACACTTTGATGACCAAGAACATGAACTGTATGACCTCTTTGAAGATCCTGGCGAGATGGTGAATCTAGCAATGGATAGGGCAAGAAGGGGCACTATCAGAGAGTGGCATTATCGGCTTCTTGAAGCCGAATCCAAAGAGTTTTCCAGTCTTTTATAAATCGTGCTTAAATCTCCTCCATTTCCTTTATCAATTGAAGAGATAGATGCATTATTTTTGAGTGAGCATCTGGGTATGGATATTCATAATTTTCGATACGAACGTATTGGCGCTGACCGGGGCATGCTTGGAGAAATTTATAGGGTAACTATTCAATCAGATATCGGGACTCAAGAAGTAGTAGCTAAGTTTTCAGCTCAGCGTAAAGAGGCATTAGATAATGCAAAACGCGGCGGGACGCATGAACGAGAATTGCGTTGTTATGACGAATTGCTTAATTCAACCCCTATATCCATTCCGGAAATATTTGCTTGCTGGTTTGATGAAGATAGTTCTGAATATTTGATTCTTCAAGAATTTATTGTTTTCGACCAGAGCGTTGATCAAATAGATGGCATTACTATAGCCCAATCAAAACTGGTTATTGAAGAAGCCGCTGCTATGCATGCACATTGGTGGGAGCACTCCGACTTGGTTCAATCCAATTGGCTTCCAAGGTTGAATGACGATAGACGAAGAACGAACCTAACTACCGTTACTAGGTTGGGCTGGGGGCCTCTAACTGAAATATTAGATGAGGGTGGCCTCACATATCCGGAAATTTCAGGTGATCGCCTGGCTGATGAAATTGATGGCATGTTGTGTGACTTATCAAATTTTTCGAGCACCTTGATTCATAGCGACTTACGAGCAGATAATCTTCTCTTCAATACTTCAGGAGATGGAGTGATGATCGTTGATTGGCAAGGCTGTAGCTTTGGGCCATCCTCATTTGATATCACCTACCATATGATTCAATCGCTTTCGATAGATGACCGTCGACAATATGAAACTGAGTTGCTTGATCACTATATAATTTCTTTGGAGTCTTTCGGGCATCAAATCACGAGTGATGAAGTGCATAAGTTATATAGAAATTCCATTTTGTACAGTCTCAGTATTGCTTGTGCAGTGCCACTAATAAATGATGTTGAGAGCCCTCGAGTGAAGGAATTAGCCTTCTCTATGGCTTCTCGGACTTTAGCTGCATTGGATGACCACGATATAGACTTTGGGCAGAGGGCCTAACGCTGGCGTCATTGGTTAGAGTCTTCTGAGTAGCTTGACAAGAGCTATCTGAGTCGTGAGAGTAATGTCCCTTGAGAAGATACCTTCATAGACCCACCCTTGCATCACTGTTCGGAAAAACATTATCTGTAATTCATCTGTTATATGGTTCAACTCCCCTGTTTTTCTACCTAAGCTAACTAGCGATGAGTAAAAGAATTCTTGGAAACTCTCTCGAATTTCAACTTTCTCTCGTAATTCAGGATGCCGGTGCAACTCGGAAGGTGTCCTGTAAAGAAAGTCTATGTATTCTGAAAATTCTTTTGATATCTCAAGCATTCTGCTCATAGATCCCTCAATGGCATCAGCCATGGTAGGAGAATCGAGGTGCTGGACAATTTGTGGGTAGATTTCATTAGATGTTGCTGCGAAAACTGCTGCGTATAAGTCAGCCTTGCTTTCAAAGTAATGACGTAGGGCTGTTGGAGTGTACCCAGCCTTTTGAGCGACTGCGGTCATTGCAGTTGCTGTGTATCCGGATTTGGCGAAGCATGCTCTGGCAGCATTTATGAACGTTGTTCTAGCCACAACTGACTCTGTAGCAAGGGGGCGTCCGCTAGAGCGACTCTCAACCATGAGGTGATCTTAATAGATGATCTTGGGAAAGATGTCTTTAACTATCGAGTATTCAGCAGGTGCTCAAAGATTGCGATTATGGATTCAGCACTTTTGGGAATCTCTTCTTGCCTGAAATGCCTTTCAAAGAACCAACCCATAACGATTGATCTGATGAGTTCCGTCGCCTCATCTTCGGATAGAAAATCGATTTCACCGCTTTTAATTCCAATAGAAGCTAATTTGCGGAACGTTCTATCTTGATGATCAGCGCGTTGTTGTAATAAGTCTGAAAACTCTGGGTGCATTCTAGCTTCGATAGGAAGAGAAGCTAGAAAATCGGAGTGAGAGGGTAAATCAGTTGAAATCTGACGGCTATTATCCAAGAGGTTTGTCATAGCTTGGAGCAGAGTTTCTGCTTCCTCTGCTGGAGTGACTGAGTCCCAAATAGCACTTGATGTCTGTTTGAAGACTTCTGTATAAAGCTTTTCCTTGCTTTGGAAATAGTGGTAGATGGCACTCGGTGCTATGCCTACATTTGAAGCAATTGACGTTACGCTAGCTCCGTCGTAACCGTTAGCGGCGAACTCCAGACGTGCTGCGTCAAGGATTTTTCGCTTCGTTTGTTCGCTATCTGCTCCCGCAGGTCTTCCACGCTTTGCCATTTGATTCTGTACTTACCAGAATGTTATGAAGTTAGAGTGATACAACTTTTCCTCGAGCTTCCGTATCCTGCCACTTAAGGAATCTTCTCTCCATCATCCCAATGATTGCATTGAACGCAAGGGCGAGGCCTGCAAGGATTGTGATTAATGCGATGGCATTGCTCATACCAAAGTTATTCGTTTCGGAAAGCAAACGCTGACCCAATCCTCGTTTTGAAACTATGAACTCTCCGAGGACAACGGCGAGTATCGAATAAATTGCAGATAGACGCAAGGCTCCAAATAGGGGGCCAAGAATGCCTGGAATAACCACAAATCTGAATTTCTGAGCCTGCGTTGCCCCCATTGATGTTGCTACAACATCAAGGTCTGGATCAACACCACTTACAGCTGCCTGAACTGGTATTTGGACGATAAAGAAAACAATTATTGTGGCCAACGCAACTTTTGAGGCTATGTCAACTCCGTACCAGAGGATGAGGATAGGAGCAAGCGCAATCTTTGGGACAGCATTTGTGAAGATCAGGAAGGGAGCGAGCACTTTCGCTACTTTTCTGAAACTTCCAAGCAGTAATCCTACGATAAATCCCAAACCGGAACCGAGGACAAAACCCAATAGGGCTTCTTGAAGTGTTACCCAGAAATCGGACCAGAATAGAGAATCATCCCATATGTCTAATAAGAACTCCCCTGCTTCGCTGGGTATTCCTTGAAATAGTGGGATAATTTCGGGAAAGAGTTCGAAGCCAAAGGGGCTCCAACCTTTAAAGATCCATCTGGTTTCCCAGGCCCAGATAATTAAGACTAGAAGTCCTATCCGCAGGAATTGAACCGGTAGATCCAAAGCTTTGAGTATCCGTTGCCATCTAGGCACATCCGTGATCACAGACATATCAAAGCGCTCTTGTTGAGCATTTGGTTCTTCTAGATTGCTTGTTTCGTTGTTGCTTCCGTCGGGTGAAGTTGTATCAGATGATTTCATCGCGAAGTTCCTTCCATATCCTATGTTCTGCATCTTTAAACTTTTCGTCAAATCGCAGTTCGTCTATCACTCGTGGTCTTGGTAGATCAATTAACGTGTCGCTTTTAATTCTGCCAGGTCGTGCTGTCATTACAATGACGCGATCCGCTAGCAATACGGCTTCCTCCAAGTCATGGGTTACGAAGATCACTGAACTCTCGCCGGATCTTTCCCATAGGTTTATAAATTCCCCTTGAACTTTTATGCGAGTTTGAGCGTCAAGTGCTCCAAATGGTTCATCCATCAGCCATAGATCTGGTTCGATTGCTAATGTCCTTGCAATTGCGACTCGTTGACGCATTCCTTGTGAGAGTTGCGAGGGGTAAGAATTCTCAAATCCATCAAGGTGGAGTAGAGAAATAAGTTCATGGGCGCGCGCTCGTCTTGTCGCTTTATCGACTCCGTGGATTTGTAATCCCATTTCGATATTTTTTAACGCCGTTCTCCATGGGCTAAGTGCAGAGCGTGCAAGCATGTAGCCTACGTCTCGACTTGGCCCATCTACTTCTTTTCCGTTTCGTTTAACTGATCCAGCTGTTGGTGGGATTAAACCTGACAGCATATTCAGCACTGTTGTTTTACCGCATCCACTGGGTCCAACAATGGCCACGAATTGGCCTTTGGGTATTGCAATGTTGATGGTGTCCACTGCGAGGACCGGATTGTTGCCTTCACCACCGAATACCAATGAGACATTTTCTATGTCAACAGCATTAGTCATAATTTTAATTCCTGTATTGAATATCTTTTAAAAGGTTTTTCGGGGCCGGTGCTTTAGCACCGGCCCCGAGTAGTTATCTAAGAACCGACTACGAATTTAGTCGCAGCTTAGGTCCTGAGCTACTTCATCAGCAGCGAACAGTCGGTCGGTTTTGCCGACGTCAACAGAAATTTGGCTGATCGTTTCGATCTGTCCAAATTGTATGTCTCCTGTAGTGCTGAATGCATTTTGGTACTTAGCTATAAGCGCCGGGATTAGCGGGTGGAGAGCTTCAGCTAGTCGTGTAGCTGCGATTTCTCCGGCTCGCTCTGCATTTGCAGGATCGGCTAGCCAATTTATAGCTTCTACAGTTCCTGACTTGTATGCACAAAGTTCAGCCTGCTTGGCTTCAAAGTTATCTACACCAGTCATGTAGACAAGGCCTGGCCAATCAAGTCCTGGAGGCCCTTCGCCTCGTTGGATCGAGAATGGGTTAATGCCTGCTCCTGTATTTACAGCAACAACTTGGAATGGATCGAATGTTACGGTCCAATCAGTGTCGTTGGATTCAAGAGCTGGAAGTGGTTGTATACCAACCGCCACATAGGTGAAGCAACTTTCATCAAGTCCAGCAGCGTTAATGAGAATTCTTGCGAGATCCTCGGCTGCAGCGTTTCGTGCAACAACACCAACGTTGGTGCAGTCAAGCTTCTGCATGGCTTCTTCCCAGTCCATATCTGCAGTTATGTCATTTGCTGCTGCATAATCAGCGTCAACAATGACATCAAACAGGTTGTAGAGCAGTGTTTCCATAAATACAACTACTTCGAGCCCGTTGTTAAGCAATGGGAAGACGTTGTTGTAAATGTTTGCTGCAAAGTCAGCCTCGCCTGATGCAAGTGCTGCTGCTGTTTCAGGTCCACTACCGATCTGGACACACTCAAGTGTGAGGTTCCGAGCTTCGTATAGTCCTTCCTCGACTGCTATCCACTGTGGTAGAGAAGCAATTGAAGGAGCACAAGTGGTACTCATTGTTGTTGGTGTATCTAGAGCGTTAA
>DBHP01000037.1:0-4253 GCA_002295705.1 Candidatus Neomicrothrix sp. UBA825
CCCGAAGCACCCACTGAAACTGCGACCTGTGAAGCAATGTCGTTGAGTTGCGTCATTGATGCAACAGCAGCGCTAATAATTTCTTTCCCTGCAATCCCTGCTTTAATAGCGGTCGTAATAACTCCGACTCCTAGCGGCTTCGTTAAAATAAGGTCCTGATCAGGTTTCAAACCTGCGTTAGTCAACATTTTGTCTGGATCAACCTCACCAGTTACTGCCATACCGTATTTCGGTTCAGGATCAGAGATAGTGTGACCACCGATGATCGCCATACCAGCCTGCTCTGCGATCTCTAAACCACCCGCTAGTACCTCAGACAATATGGACGATGGAAGCTCGTCATTGTTCCATCCAACTAAGTTTAAACCAAACAGCGGTTTACCCCCCATGGCGTATACATCAGACAGACTATTTACAGCAGCTATTTGACCCCACATTCGCGCGTCATTCACTAACGGTGTAATAAAATCAACGGTTGAAATCAGGGCGCGACCATTACCGAGGTCCCAGATGCCGGCATCGTCGCCCGTATCTAACCCCACTAAAACGTTCGGATTATCGCTTGTATTCAGAGCGCCCACAACGTGAGCTAATTCACCCGGATCGAGTTTGCAGCCTCAACCGGCTCCATGACTGAACTGTGTTAGCCAAACAGTTTCATCTTTACTCATGACGCTCCTTTCTCTCTACCTTAAGGCTAGTTGCCAATTAGGGACTACCTATGTGTTATATGCCTGTCTTTTAGTAAATGAGAAAATAAAGCGGTGTCGTGGGTTGAGAAATCTTAATACCTTGATAGGACTACATATGGCCTTCAATATCCCCAAATTCCTAACACCATTCATAGCAATACTGCTTCTCATTACTGCATCATGTGGTGCAAGTGATACAACGGAAGAGGAGACAAACCAAACTGAAACAACCCAGACTGAAGCAACCCCAGACCCGAATTTAACGCTTCCAGCTGAAGTAGTGTTCGCAGCACAAATCGCACAATCCTTACTAGGGGAGCCGCTAACTGAAACCGACCAGAATTGCCTCTTCACAGCTGCAACAGATAATGCAAAATTCGCAGAGGCTATCTCAGCTGTCCTTGATCAAAATGCTGCACTCACTCCCACATATTTCAAAAGCCTCATCACCAATGTCCGAGACTGTGTCGGACAACAACGAATGAGCGACGCTATCGCACTAGGGCTCTCGCTCAACGAACAAAACCCAGAACTCAGCGAATGCCTCAACGACACCTTCGTCAACGATCCTTCAGAGGACGCATTTCTCGGAATGGCCGCAATTACTGCCGGAATCGCAGTGCCACCAGACGTCGCATCACAAACGATAGAAACCCTAAACAACTGCGTATCAATTGATGTAATCGCAAATCAACTCGCCTTGCAGTACGAACAACTGCAGTCTTTCCAAAAAGCCGTTGATCAGGAATGCTTGGTCGAAGAACTCAATGCGTATCCCGATATCGAAAACTTTTGGGAAGCCGCTTTCGTCACCCAAAACGTGCAACAACTCGAAGGAATATCACAACTCGTTGAATTCTGTGAGGAACCGCTATTCGCTGACTTTTTGCAGGAAATTCCCGAAAATTTTATTCCATGGTCAGGGCAACGAACGCTCGCAGCGGTATCTCCACTACTCAGAAATAACCTATATATATCACCACCGCCAAACACACTTGATGCTGGCACACAATACGAAGCAGCGATAGTGACCAGCGATGGAGTTATGACATTCGAACTTTACGCTCAAAAGGCGCCTATGGCAGTAAATAACTTCGTGAGCCTATCACGCGATGGCTTTTACGATGGACTCACGTTCCACCGTGTCCTCGAAGGATTCATGGCACAAGGCGGAGATCCAACTGGTGTAGGAACCGGAAGCCCCGGATACCGATTCCAAGATGAAGTGGACTCAAACCTCGTATTCGATAGCCGTGGAATTCTTGCAATGGCGAACTCAGGCCCCGATACAAACGGAAGCCAGTTTTTTATCACCTTCGTTCCCACACCACACCTCGATGGAAACTACACGATATTTGGAAAACTCATTGAAGGAGATACCGTATTGTCCGCTATTAACCTGAGAGATCCAGCAAACCCAGACAATAAGGGACAAGAAATTTTAGAAATTCGTATCCAAGAAAAGTCATAAAGCTCCTGATTCAACCCGGACTTGTTCGAGTCGTGTCATCACTTAAAATCCCTGTATGAACGATTCTACGCTGGTCCTCTGTGGAGGATATTCCTCTCCTTGCAGAATGAAAATGTGGGCAGTGAGATACGAAAACCCCTCCAACTAACAACTCCGAAGACTTTCATACTGTTCAACTACATTTTTAATCCTTGAATGATGTAATCTTCATTTGTGGCTGGATCAATACTCGGAAATCGTGTCCCAAGAACAGAAGATATACACCTCCTCACAGATGGCGGAACATACGTATACGACCTTGAATTAGAGAACGTCGCCTACGCCTATTTTGTTCGCTCAACCGCCGCCCATGCCCGAATCACAGAAGTAAACATCGATGATGCACAAAACGCTCCTGGCGTTATCGGAGTTATCACAGCAGATGAACTTGGAATAGGTCAGATCAATCCAGGGCTCCAAATGGTGAGTGCTACCTTCGCACGAACTCCGCTCGCTACCGACACTGTCCGATATGTAGGAGACCCAATCGTCGTGATTGTCGCTGAAACATTCGAACAAGCAGTCGATGCAGCAGAACTTGTTTACATTGACTATGACTATCTCACCACAATCGTTGACCCAGAAGAGGCACTTGACGAAACCACTGATCCTATTTTCCCTGCACAAGGAAACAATGTTGCTTTCACGCTCGCTGATCCAGCAGAAGACGTGCTCGCAGACGCAACTCATGTTGTTCGAGGACGATATGTGAACCAACGAGTCGCTGGCGCTCCACTAGAACCAAATTCCGCAGCAGCAATTTGCGGTGATGATGGTCGTCTAACCTTTTATTGTGCGACACAAATGCCGCATAGTTTAAAAGACAAGCTTGCTGATGCATTACAACGTGACGCAGAAACGATTCGAGTAATAGCCCCCGACGTAGGTGGAGGTTTCGGAGCAAAAGCAGGAATGTATGCTGAATTTCCCGTTCTTGCGAAGCTTGCAGAACGATTTAACAGACCAGTGACATGGACAGAAACTCGTAGCGAAGACATGCTTGCACTTGCTCACTCGAGAGCACAAGTTCAATACTGTGAAACAGGCTTTGACAACGATGGGAAACTCACTGGTATGCGAGTCCGACTTGTCGGTGATGCAGGAGCGTACCCGGGTATGGGAGCGCTACTCCCGACGTTGACGAAATTCATGGCAAACGGCACATACAATCTTCCTAAGTTGCGTTTTGATATCGCTGTAGGCATCACTAATACAACGCCGACTGGAGCATATCGCGGAGCAGGAAGGCCTGAAGCGACAGCACTTTTTGAACGCGCCATAGATCAAGCAGCCTTAGAATTAGGCATGGATCCATTGGAGATCCGAAGAAAAAATTTCCTGAATCCTGACCAATTTCCCTTTGACACACTGACAGGATGGACTTATGACTCAGGCGACTACCTTCAACCTCTCGAAAAAGCAGCTGAAATCATTGACTATGACAATCTTCGTGAAGAACAGAAAAAGCGTCGAGAGGAAGGCGATAATACTGTCATCGGAATCGGAATTGCCTCTTATGTTGAAGTAACTAGTCCGGGTGGTGGATCCGAATACGCATCAGTTGAAATTCACAGCGATGGCTCAGCGACAATGAAAGCTGGAACATCAGCCCACGGTCAAGGTCACCAAACAAGTTTCGCGATGATCGTGTCAGAATTTACCGGAATCCCAGTTGACAAGATCACACTTATTCAATCAGATACAGACATCGTTCCTCGGGGCGGGGGAACCGGAGGTTCACGTTCACTCCAGTTAGGCGGATCAGCGATCAAAACAGCAACAGAAGCCGTTGTTGATAAGGCACGATCCGTAGCAGCTCATCTCCTCGAAGCATCAACTGACGACATTGTCATCAATCCTGAAGAAGGAACAATCGGAGTTATCGGCGTCCCTGCCTCCTCTCTAAGTTGGGCAGATCTTGCAACAGCTGCAAATGAACAACTACCTGACGGTGTGCTTGATAACACGGACGGAATGCAGGGGCTCGGAGCACAACTAGACTTCAATCAAGAAAACCCAACGTTCCCATTTGGAACGCACATATCTGTCGT
>DBHP01000037.1:4653-9357 GCA_002295705.1 Candidatus Neomicrothrix sp. UBA825
ATCAACCCCTTAATATTTGAAGGCCAGCAACAAGGTGGAATTTCACAAGGAATATCGCAGGCACTGTACGAGGAAGTCCGCTACGACGAATACGGTAACCCACTCACAGGTAACTTTATGAACTATACGTTTCCATCAGCATCAGAAATGATCCAATTTGAAACACATCACACGGAAACCCCAACCCACCTAAACCCCCTCGGGGCTAAAGGAATAGGTGAAGCCTCAACGATAGGGTCAACACCTGCAGTGCAGAACGCAGTCATTGACGCTATTTCTCATCTGGGTGTCCGCCATCTTGACATGCCATGTACTCCTGAGAGGGTATGGAACGCAATCAATGACGCGAAAAACGGAACCCTACAGGATCCATGGAGTGAACCCCCAGCTATCTTCAATCAACTCTCCAAGTAGTTCACATCAGGCTCGGGATCTCCGGCGAACCTCATGGAGATAAAAGCAAGAACAGCCATAGCGACAACCCCAACTGCAAAAGGAGTTAACGACTCATCAATTACCGCATTAAGTAATCCACCTATCGCAGCTCCGATAGACATTCGAATCGCAGATGTAAACGCCCCAGCAGTACCTGCTATATCTCCCATAGGGAACAGCGCCGCCGAGTTCAGATTCGGCATAATAAACATGAATGTTGATAGGACAATTGCTAAGAGAGGAATAAAGACCCAAAATCCTGGATTTCCACCCTCCACAATTGTGACAACAAGTAAAAGGCATGAGAAGAGAACAAGTGATGACGAAGAAAAGAGAAGCAGCTTTTTAATTCCGAGCACGACAACAAATTTGCCATTAAGTAAAGCCGTTATCCCAAACATGATCGCAACGACACCGAAGATAATAGGAAACTGATCTCCGCGATCAAGAATGTCGCTGATAATCCGTTCACTACTTGATAAGTACATAACGAAGACAGCTTGAAGAAAAATAGAAGCAGCGGTATACGAAGCTGTTAATCGTGTTCGCAACACCCGAACGTAGCCTCGCTTTGTTGACGACCAATCAAACTGGATTTTATATTCCGGCTTGAGCGTTTCTGGAAGCCGAAGGCTCCATAAACTCATTACAAGAGCCGCAATTGCGCAAAACCAAAAGATACTTTCCCACGGGAAAAGAGCTATGAGCCCAGCCCCAAATGTTGGAGCAAGAATAGGTACCAACACAAAAACAGCCATCACTTCAGACATTGCTTTAGCCATCTGGCTACCTTCGTAACAGTCTCGTATGACTGCTACGGCTACCACACGCGTTCCTGCTGCACCGACACCCCAAATGAATCTAAAAATCATGAGGGTCACAAAATTTGGTGCCAGAGCTGCACCTAGAGAACCGATAACGTAAATTGAAATGCCGGCATAGATTACTGGTTTTCTACCAAACCAATCTGACATAGGACCAAAGAACAGTTGGGCAATGGCTAAACCAATAAAGTACACGGTAATCAATTGGCCAGGAGATGAAGAATCTTCCGAAAGTCCGTATGCAACTCGTATATCATCAAAAGCTGGGAGGAGAATATCAATTCCTAAGGCCATTAAGGCCATCAGCGCAGCGATTAACGACAGAAGCTCTCTTCTGCCCAGTGTGAAATTGTGAGTGTTGCTATCAAGCATGAAAATTTCCCGACCTCGGGCATTCATGCAACCCTAGCGTCTTTCGTTAACGCTTCAGCAAAACGAATCGTTGATGATAAAGAAAAATAGGTCGTATGGTGCGTGATATTTAATTACGCACTGTCAGAAATATTTTCACTTTCGCTACTGTCAGGATCTTCTTTACTCAGTTTTCGTTTCTGCACCTTGATAATGAGCTGGCGACTCGCAATCGCTACAGCGATTAGTAGTGTCAAACCCTCAAACATAGGTTGTATCCAACTTATTTCTCGTGGGTACCGAAGACCAATTCCCTTAATACCAAACGCCAACGTGTAGACAGCTATAACCGTGCCCCAAACATTAGGTCGGCCACGTAACTGACTAGCACCAAAGAACACTGCTGCAACAGCTGGGAACAACAAAGGGGCTCCAAAAGAAGTTGTATAAATTCCGACTTTCCAAGAATAAACGAGACCCGCAAAACCAGCGAGAGCTGCCGAACCCACCAGTGATCCCCATGTAAGTCGATCAGTGTTTATCCCTGACAGGCGAGCGGCTTCAGGGTTACCTCCGGTCGCAAACATATGTCGACCAGTAGGAGTATGTTCCAGGATGTAATAAACGATGAATGTAATGATCAACCCATAGAGGAAATACCAAGGCAAAGCGATTTCACTTCCGGTACCTGGCCAATCGAAAGCGAAAATATCTCCTTTACCGAAGCTTCGGTACGTTTTACTAAGCTCGCCGTTTATCTGTCCTCCATCATGAATATTACGGATAATCGCAGCGACCACTTGGCTCATACCGAGAGTAGCGATGAACGAATTCACTCGTAATTTAACAACAATGAAACCATTGACCCAGCCGATCACTAGACATGCACCGATAGCGATTAATGCACCTAGACCCTGTGGAAGATCTGTTTCTAATGCTATTTTGTTCACAATCAAAAGGGCAAGGGCAGCTATAGCGCCAATAGAAAGGTCAAATGCTTCAGTTGTTAGTGGAACAAGAAAAGCCAAAGCCAGCATCAACACAACAATTTTGTCAGTAAGAACAAACTCCAAGCTTCCGTTCCACATTAAAAAACTTTCTTCGGTGATACCGAAGAAAATGAAGAAAGCAACTAGAACATACAAGGCGCTGAAACGGTCAAATCCAAGTTGTGACCAAATGGAGCCTCCAGGTGAACTTCCCAGATCGTTTCCTTCTTCCGTTGTTGATTTTTCAGGCGTTTCCATGTGTCCCTGCTTTCATCTTTTGTTCTTGGCTTTGAAGTTGTGCTCTCTCAATATTTTCTACAGTCATCTGATCCCCTTTAAGTTCCTCTGAGATTCGCCCATTCACCATCACTACAACGCGATGTGACAAACGAATAAGTTCATCTGTGTCAGTTGATGCAACGAGTACGGCAGCGTTGTCTTTCGATGCTTGGTCTACAAGTTGATGAATCTCTTCCTTTGCCCCAACATCTATCCCCCTAGTCGGTTCATCGAGAACAAGAACAGAAGGTTCCAACCGTAATGAACGACCGAATAAAACCTTTTGTTGATTTCCACCGCTCAAAGACCCAATCGGAGTTTCCGACGTTGGTGTTTTGACATCTAATTTTTCTATCCATTGATCAGCTTCAACTTTTTCAGCCTTATGATCCAATTTGAATGAACTCCAGTTTCGCTTCACATCACTTAACGTAAGATTATTTCTTACAGACTGAATGGCTATAACACCCTGCGAATACCTGTCAGCTGATAGGAAAGCCATGCCAGCATTAATCGCCGATTTCGGTGAATAGTTTTGAATTTGCATGCCATCTACAGCAACTGCACCTTGGTCGCTTGGGGTCTGTCCTGTGATTAAAGGCACCAACATCTCACGTCCAGAGCCCATTATTCCTGCCACCCCTACGATCTCTCCAGGTTCTACATGCAGATTTATTCCAGCTAAAGTCCCTCCGGTTAATCCCTGAATAATTAGTCCCTTTTCTGATCCCGTTAATTCTCTGGAGGCTTGTTGGCGTTTGATCAGTGTGTGTCCAATCATCAATTCAATCATTTTGTCATGATCTAATTCGTTGATTGGTAATGTGGCTATTCTCTTACCATCTCGGAGAATAGTTGCTGTATCAGCAATTTCAAAGACTTCATCGAGGTGGTGAGAAACATAGAGAATTGCTACTCCCTTCTCTTGCAAACGCCGCACAGCCGTGAAAAGTCGCTCAACATCAGCACCCGGTAACGAAGCAGTAGGTTCATCAAGCACAAGCAGTGACGCTCCTTTATCCCAGTCGTGAAGAGCTCTAGCGATTGCAACTGCAGTCTTTTGCGATGGGGCAAGCAAACCTACCGGAATATTAACGTCAATATCTGGGAAACCTAAAGTTGCTAAACCTTCTTCAGCTCGTTTCCTATCAGCTCTCCAATCAATAGCTCCACCAAACCGCTTCGTGTACCCAACACCCATAGATATATTTTCAATAGCGTTGAATGAATCAACCAGTCCTAAATCTTGATGAACAAACCGAATACCCGCATTAGCTGCGGCCTTCCCGTCACCAAGGCGAAGCTCAATAGGTTCATCAAGCGAAGGAGTGTTCATGATTGACTGAGGATAATACGAAGCAGATGACTCACCAGTTGGCTGATGAAATCCACATAACACTTTAATTAGTGTTGATTTTCCAGATCCGTTTTGTCCGACAAGAGCATGAGTGGAGCCAGTTTCAATTTCTAAGTCAACTCCATCAAGGGCAACTTGCCCTGGAAATATTTTAGTTAACTCATGAATCTTTAATAAGCTACCCACGAAACCCCCGTAGTCCAGTCACAGCGTATCAGGTTAGTGATTACTAACCATTTGTTCATACAAAACAAAGTCTCTTAACGTATTTGTAATAGAACGATCAGCGTATGAATTATTTCAATGATTCAGATGTTAGAGTAAGTTGCACACTTTGCTCATAGGAGGGTAAATGAAGAAAAAATTAGTAGGGCTTCTTGCCGTGCTGCTTTCTTTCGCAATGATCGCTGCAGCATGCGGCGACGACGATAGCGATAGCAGTAGCGAAGCAAGCAGTAGTGAAGCAAGC
>DBHP01000037.1:9708-12670 GCA_002295705.1 Candidatus Neomicrothrix sp. UBA825
AGTGAAGCAAGCAGTAGCTCAGCCTCAGCATCTGAAGCAGCCGCTGATCCAGTAGCAGACGGACTCGCACGAGCTCAAGCTGTTGTTGACAGCTTCTCAGTAGTACCAGAAGACATTACTGTGACAGAATCAATCAACTCAGCTGTACCAGAAGGCAAGACAGTAGCGTGGTTAGCATGTGAAGTCACATGTGCTGCATTTAACCCAGCATTTGAAGCTGCAACAGCCGCTTTAAACTGGAATCTTGAAATCATCAACATTTCAAGCTTTGATGCAAACTCATCAATTCTTACAGCACTAGACCTTGGAGCAGATTTCATCGCAATCACTGGAACACCACCAGCTACGTTCGCTGATGAACTTGAACTCATGGTAGACCAAGGGGTAGGAATGTATTCCTGCTTCGACACTACCCTTCCAAGTGATCTTGAAGGCCTAATGACAAACTGTGCTGGAAATGACAATGTCTTTGCAGCAGGTAACGTACACGCGAATAACGTGATTGTTCGATCAGGCGGTGACGCTAAAGTTCTAATGGTTAACATCCCAGACTTTGCTGTTCTCGTTTCACAACGTGAAGGAGCTAAAGCAGCGTTTGAGGAGAACTGCCCGAACTGTACGTTCGAAGAGCTAGCAGTTTCTCTAGACCAACTCCTAACAGGAGAAGTACCGGGTGCTATTATTTCAGCTTTCCAAGCAGACCCAGAACTTGACTGGCTAATGGTCGCATTCGACGGAATGCTTTATGGAATCCTCGACGCTCTTGAAGGTGCTGGACTAGATGAAAGAATCAGTGTTTCGCTAACAGACCACGACGCAGCTTCACTGCAAGAATGTGTTGATGGAAGAATAGAGTTCGGAACAGTTAACCCAGTTCTATACACAGCTTGGTTGATGGTAGACGGCATGGTCCGTACTTCCGTTGGGCAGGATATTCCTGGAAACGGTCACGTAACACCACCAATTCCTCTCTTCCTCACCCAAACACCTGAGTCATGTCAAGCTCTGCTTGATACACCAGAGGCAGACTGGAAGGGCCCAGCCACTATGGAAGCCCAGTTCGCTGCTCTTTGGGGAGTAGGTTGATCCAGTAAGGATTAAATAGACAGATCCATAAGGATTAAAATGTCAAAAGGGCCCGCAGCGATGCTGCGGGCCCTTCATACTTTTCACAACTGAAGTCCATTAGGTTAACCATATTTTGATACCCGTATAAAACGCTGATACGTTCAGCAAAGCTCATGAGAGGGAAACAGTATGAATGAACGATGGGTATGGCGACTCCAAAGACGTCCAGAGGGAATGGATTTCGCATCAGCATTTGAGTTTAAAAGCGAATCAATACCTGATCTAGCTCCCGGAGAACTCTTAATCAAGAATATCTACATTGGCATGGACGCTGGAACACGAAACTGGTTACACCCACGTGAGGACGGATTTGACGTACCTCTTCCACTTGGATCCGCGATGGTCGGAATACTCGTAGGAACAATTGAGGAAAGCAACCATCCGGCTTACATAAAGGGCACACTTGTACGCGCCTACGGTCAATGGGCAGACTACTCAATTGTGAACCCGGCAGAAGCACGAGTATTCGTAGTAGACCCGGGAATAGATGACATTAGGCAGTACATAGGACTTATAGGGCCGAGCGGATGGACTTCATACTTTGGTGTTCTTGACGTCGGTAAACCAAAACCCGGAGAAACTTTCCTCGTTTCCGCCGCAGCGGGATCTACCGGATCAATTGCCGGTCAGGTCGCTCGAATAGCTGGATGCCGAACAATAGGGATTGCGGGAACTGATGAAAAGATTGAATGGATCAAATCAGATCTCGGATTTGACGAAGGTATCAACTATAAGAAAGACGATATAGAGGAAAAGATTAAAGAATATTGCCCAAATGGTATAGACATCTATTTTGATAATGTTGCTGGACCTATTCTTGATGCAGTGCTACCAAACATGGCAATACATGGAAGAATCGCGTTGAGTGGACTCATGGATAGTTACAACGCTGAAGGACCTGTTCCGGGACCATATAAATTTGAATACCTTCTCCACAAGCGAGTATCAATTACAGGATTCTTCTCACCCGACTATTTTCATCGCGGTGATGAATCCGATGCGCGGATGAGGCAATGGTTAGATGAAGGATTAATCACTTTCCGGTTTGATGAAACGAACGGTGTTGAAAACACGTTAGACGCGTACACAAAGATGTTTACGGGTGGAAACATTGGGAAATCAATAGTGAAAGTCTAGAAACTCTTCAATTCAGCGAGCGGGTGAGGGGAATCGAACCCCCGTTCTCAGCTTGGGAAGCTGATGTTCTACCACTGAACTACACCCGCAGACAGTTATAGGATCCTACAACCACACGAAGTGCTTCAACCAAATTTACCATCTCTCTTTTCTCTACCATTTGACTACAAATCACAAAGGTGTAGTTTCTGAATATGGCAGAACTTCGATTTTTTTTCGGGACCATGGGTTCAGGAAAAAGCACGCAAGCACTGCAGATACGCCACAACCTCGCTCAACGTGGACTGAAAGTAATTCTCACCACACAACTTGATCGACAAGAAGGAAAAGTCTCAAGCAGACTTGGCGTTGAAGCTGAAGCGGACATCGTTGATGCTTCAGTCAACCTCTTTGAACTAGCTAGAGAAGCTTTCGAAATCACAGGCCTCGATGCAATGGTGTGTGACGAATCACAATTCTACGAACCAAGACAAATAGAACAACTCGGCAGAATAGTAGACGAACTTCATGTTGACGTCTATGCATTTGGCCTCCTCACAAGCTTCCAAGGAGAACTATTCCCCGGAACCGCTCGATTACTGGAACTTGCAGATGTAAAAAGCCAAGTACAAGTTGAAGCACGCTGCTGGTGTGGGGCTCGAGCAACGCACAACGCACGCCTAGTAAATGGAATACAGGTCTATACAGGAGCGTTAAA
>DBHP01000041.1:0-263 GCA_002295705.1 Candidatus Neomicrothrix sp. UBA825
ACGGAAAAGGATATTATCCGTTTGAATTACATGAATTCTAAATTAGTTGTTGACTCATGGAAAAGGTCATACGAAATCATTGGAGAAGCACAATCTGATGCATGGGACACGACCATTGGTGATAACAGGATCTGGCTGATGGACATGGGTCGTCCTCCGGGATGGATGAGACCAGGAACAGCGGAACAACGAGCTTTCGGTTTTAGCCTTACAGACGAGACTGAAAATTTTGTTTTCGAAAACCATAGATCTCCCTTCGCATG
>DBHP01000041.1:346-5108 GCA_002295705.1 Candidatus Neomicrothrix sp. UBA825
AAAGGATATTATCCGTTTGAATTATATGAATTCTAAATTAGTTGTTGACTCATGGAAAAGGTCATACGAAGTCATTGGAGAAGCACAATCTGATGCATGGGATACGACCATTGGTGATAACAGGATCTGGCTGATGGACATGGGTCGTCCTCCTGGATGGATGAGGCCAGGAACAGCGGAACAACGAGCTTTCGGTTTTAGCCTTACAGACGAGACTGAAAATTTTGTTTTCGCAAACCATAGATCTCCCTTCGCATGGAACCCCGGACCTCCACTTTTTGATCCGAGTCGAAAAATACTTGTTCATTATGACTCTTTCAATGGAGGGGTTGTCGGGCATTACTGTCCCACTGGAGGTGAAGCTGAGCCGATTTGGAGGATTGAAGCTCATAATTATCTCCAAATGATGGTTTTCAAAGATACCGGAGAATTAATTATTGAGGACGCTGAACTTCCTCCCCATTTTGGTGGTGAGAGAATGAAAGCAGAAGCCGTCGTTGTCAACATTGAAACAGGAGAAGAGATTTCTCGTGTTGCTTCTGGAGCGGCATCACTTGGGATGTTCAGTGCTCCGGGTTTCTCACGGGACTTTTATGTAGCCTCACTTTTAGGAACGCTAGCTCGAGTTTATGTTCAGGGATAAGATCTTTTGAGTCCAACTCAAAGATGTGTCTGTAACTTGAAAGATCAACAAAGCTGTCAGTGTCTCATCAACCCATCTCTCAAGGGATGTCTCGTCCATCTCAGGTGAGGATTTCGCTTGCTGCAAGATATCCGAAAGTCATAGCCCTACAAAGTGAGTAACCGCTGTTGTAACCTGCTCCGCCCCCCGTTGTTCGTGTAACGCACTCACCAACAGCAAATAAACCCCTTATATGATTTCCATCCTGGTCTAGTACTTTCCCAGATTGTCCTGCAACTAAACCCCCGGCAGCTATCCCAGTATTTAATAAACTCATTTTCATTCCGTGGAAAGGTGCATCCGTCAAAGGTCCTACGTTTGGGTTAGGTTTGTGATCTCCATCTCCTCTGAAAGTTCGAACCGACGCATTAGTTCCTCGACCAAAATGAGGATCGTTACCCTCTATTGCATGATGGTTGAATTCAAATATGGTTTTCTCCAAGCCGGCCGGATCAATACCTAAATTATCAGCGAGATCTCGTATTGTAGAAGCAGAGGTTACAAGGCCATCAACGTAAGGTTCACCAGGGCCGGTGATACCTAATCCGTATCGCATATGATGCCATTCGTCCCAAATCATAAAGAAAGGAAGATTTGGTTTGAAGCCTTCCTCGTTCTCCCGCATAGCCCCAGCTATAACATCGGGGTGAAATGAGTCATCACAAAACCTTTCTCCTTGCTTGTTGACTAATATCGTGTGTGGCATGCAGTGCTCATAGCAACCTCTGAATCCTGAATCCTGCTCAAATACTGGTTCCGGCAATCTGTAGCCAGGAGTTATAGGAGCCGCTGTTGCAGGAACAGCAGCAACTTCTGCTCCTACCCGCATACCAAGACTTATTCCATCTCCCGCTATCGATAGCGGAGCTAAACTTCCACCGTGTTCGAGCGGAATTCCAATAAATCGCTTGCTAAGTTCGAATGACCAATCATGCGAGCCTGTTGCCAAGATAACCTGACCATAGAAATCTGTGGTTCCTGAAGGAGCCTCAGAACGAACCCCTATGACACCTTTACTTTTTGTGAGAATGCTTGTTATCGGCTGCTCAGTAAATACATCAATAGACCTTTCAAAAACACTCTTCACGAACCATGCAGCTATTCCTTGACCAAATGTCAAAGTATCTGAAGCTTTTCGACTATCCATAACGCCTTTATCCCACCGGTCGCGAGCTGAAACTCCTCCCCATTCAAACATTTCCTCGTAGGTTATTCCTATCGGCCAATGAGGAGCATCAACCAGAAGTTTTCTGCTTTCGCCTAGCATGCCACCGTCTATTGGTTCTCCAGTAAGGTATCTACCAGTTGCTTTAGAACCAGGCGCATCAGGGTAATAATAATCTTCGTAGTTTGGTATTAGACGCCATTTGATAACACCTTCTTTTTCAAACCACTCCGCTGCCTCTACTGCTCCCTTAATCCACTCGGTAGCTAAAAGGGTATCAAAGAGCTCTGGGTGACTATCAGCAATGGAGCTGACATATTGAAGTGTTTCTTCAATTGAATCTTCGATTCCGATTCTCTTAGAAACGTGATTTGCTCCAACCCAAACTTGACCGCCAGACCATGCGGTTGCGCCACCAAGATGAGATGACTTTTCAACTATGCATACTGAAGCACCTAAACTATAGGCACGTATCGCAGCTGAGAGTCCGCCTATGCCAGATCCAACTACTACGACATCATATTGTTTCTCCTGAAGAGCAATCATGAGTCAAACCTCAAATCCAACAGCATGATTGTAAACATTAAAAGCAAATAAATGCGTTGGCAAAAGCTAGAAAGCGCTTCAAAGAAAGCCCCGTTAGTAAGCAGTATCCATAGCGAGAGGGTTTTCTACTTTTATTGCATGTGCGTGGGTGCTAGTGGGTCTAGAGGCTATGTATCTTTAAGGGTTCAAGAATATGATTATTGATAGAGGAAGTTAGAGGAATGTTTTTCTAGAAAGGAGAAGAGGATGGACGAAACAATGCTTGGTAGAGAGATTGATGAGAATGAGTATGGCCGACTTGACACGTTCGAGATTGAAGGACCCATGAGGATCAACTTCTACACTGAAGAACTTCAAGCGTTATGTCCCTCAGTCGAAGGAATACAACCTGACATCTATGAAGCAACATTAAGTTATCGAGCAGTGACTCATGCTATCGAAAGCAAATCATTGAAATTATGGCTTGTCCAATATCGAAATCAAAGGATTTTCGGTGAGCATTTAGCTGTTGAGTTACACCAAAAACTGTCAAGCCTAAATGGAATCGATGATGTTAAGGTTCGTCTGGTGCAGAATATAAGAGGAGGAATAATAACGGACATAACCTACCCGTCTGAAGATTAATGCCACAGTTCTAGGTCATAGTAACAACATAACCCAAAATAATGTTCAGACGGTGTCCGTATACGTCCATCGTTGTGGCTATGTTTGAGCCCCCATACGTGNNATGTATAGCTTTTATGATTATCCCTATTCAAGCAATCAAGAGTTTGGATAACGGACTTCGCGATTGCCTGAGCTCCAAATTAAATCTATTTTTCTTTTAGCGATCCGCCACCCCGCATCCGTGAGGACTAGTTGGTCTGTGTATTTGCCTCCCATTTCAAAATGAGGTTCACCGATTGCACTCTCTCTTGTCATATGAACTCGGAAATAGCATCCTGCTTCAGCCGTTCCTTCTGTAATACGGGCCCAATGATTACCGTTCATATGTTGCACACTGTCTAGTGGGTTTAACGCCTCTTTGCAGAGTTGTTTCAGTGATGCTAGGCCTTCTCCTATTCCAGCGATCCCATAGTCCGCTTGAATATCTTCAAGGAAAATATCATCAAAATATTCGTATTTTCCGTGGTCCATGGCCAAGGAGTAGGCATCTTGTAGTTCTCGGATTTGTTGTTTCCATGTGGTTATTTTTTCTTCATTCATAAAATTAGATTAAAGAACTACTAGAGGTCCCGCAATATGGACTTCTTTTATTCTCTCTATAAAGATGAGAATGAAAGCTTTTTTCGGTAACTCAGGCAGAACAATTACTTAGGTATTTCTTCATCGAAATGAAAACCCAGTGATGTCATTATCTTTACTCGAAAGAAAATTAATGGGAGAGTCTAGTAATGTTAAGGTTCGAAAAAACTGGTGATGGTATTGGTGCATTTGTCCATGGGTTTGACCCAAATGACTTATCTACTCAGGGGCAGATAAGGAAGGCCCTTTATGAGGATCATCTGCTTCTCATCTTTCGTGGCTTACAAAATTTAGATTCAGGCCATTTGATAGACATTGCAAAAATATTTGGGAAAAATCTATCAAAATATTTTCGTAAAGAGGACCGTAACCATCCTGATACTGATGAAATTCTTATTCTTTCTAACGTCGAGGAGTTGGGCTCTCTGGGTGCTTCAGCTGAACTGCCATGGCATACAAACCTGGCTTATCTTCCTCAAGTAGCCTCTATCGCTCTTCTATATGGGGAAGTACCGACTCCGCCAGAGGGTGGTGGAGCAACATTATTTGTTGACACGAGACAAGCATATGACTCATTATCAAATGAACTGAAAGACAAGATTAATGATTTGAGAATAGTGCAGTCTCAAGGCGGGTATCACGTGTATCCAGGTGAGGATGTCTTTGGTGGGATTGTGCCTCAATCTGAACACGCTCTCGTTAGAGTTCATCCCGTTACAGGAAGAAAATCGCTTTATTGTCCTGGGGGGCGTTTTTTCAAAGAAATTTGTGAGATGGATCAAGAGGAAGCGATTTCTTTAAGTGATTTATTGTTGTCTCATTGCACACAATCTATTTACAAGCACCAGTGGGAACCTGGTGATTTATTAGTTTGGGATAACCTGAGCACTATGCACCAACGAGAGGTGGTCGACCCTTCCTTCACACGAATCGTTCATGTCATTGATGTTCTTGAAGATGAAGTAAGTGGTATTGATAGATCAGCGAATAACTAGTTATGTTATGTGGGTTGGCAAGGCACATGACCCCACTGTCAGCCAACATAATCCAGTGCGATCAGGGGTTTAGATGTTGGTAATATTTGCTAGATCTCATCGTTTCCTAGTGTCTGGTGCTCCTGAGAC
>DBHP01000117.1:0-1109 GCA_002295705.1 Candidatus Neomicrothrix sp. UBA825
ACAGGTCTATACAGGAGCGTTAAAAGTTGTGGGGGACACAGCAAACGAAGAGATTGAGGAAACTGCAGAAGTGACATATGAACTTATGTGTCGTAAACACTGGCATGCTGGACTCAAGAGACGACAAGGAGAACAACTAGAGCTTCTTGACCAACAAGATGAGCAAGCAGAAATAATTAATCTTCCGGTACAAACTCCTACTTCATAGCTACAAAGTCTCTATCGCTTTAAGAATGTTCCTGGACCCATTGTTTTAAATTCCTCTTTAAGACTTTCCCTGAGCCTGTTTTTGGTAAATCACTCCTAAAGAAAACGCTTTTGGGAACCTTGGAACCTGAAAGCCTCTCTTTGGCAAAATTAATCAACTCTTTTACATTCAAATTATCCATGCATACAACCACTGCGCACACAGCTTCGCCCCATTCATCATCTGGGATCCCAAATACTGCTACCTCAGTAACCTTGGGATGATCGTCTAGAATATTTTCAATTTCTGCAGGATAGACATTCACTCCTCCGGTAATAATCATGTCTTTCTTTCGATCACAGATGAAGTAATAACCTTCGTCATCAACGTATGCGATATCCCCGACCGTCTGATACCCATCTCGATGGTCTTCAAGGTATTGGTCATGAGATTTATAGTATGTATCAAAGACAGCAACTGATTTTGCGTACAACTCTCCGGGGACATCTGGTTCACTAATTTCTTCCCCATCATCATTGAAAAGCTTGATTGCAACGCCGGGTGCTGGAACACCACATGACCCTGGTTTTCGTAGTTGATCTTCGGGGGAGAGAACAGTACATACTGAAAGTTCTGTTGACCCATAAATTTCCCAAAGGGAGTCTGTACGGAAGTCATTCAAATACGCTCTTTTTAATTTCATTGTCCAAGGAGCAGCATTTGCGATGAAACACTCTAAAGAAGACACATCATATTTTGATTTAATGTCATCAGGTAATGCGGTAATGCGTCGCATTGGTGTCGGGGCTGAGAATGTTGATGTGACCCTATGTGAATCAACGAGGCGTAACCAGTCTTCAGCATCAAATGAATGTTGTGTCACAACGGTTGACCCAACCAATTGCGAACGCAAAGTGAAACC
>DBHP01000117.1:1493-5641 GCA_002295705.1 Candidatus Neomicrothrix sp. UBA825
CGATCCCACCCAATCAATTTAAAGAGAGGGCCAAACTGGTTCGCTTCGCCACCTACCTTGCGTATCGCTCCTTTGGGTTTACCGGTAGTACCTGAGGTGAAAATCATCTGTTGAGTCGCTGCATAATTTCCTTCAGTAACTGGTTTCGTTGACGAACCCAAGACATCGCCTAATGGAATACTTTTACCGGTAATGAGATCGTCTCCGAAAGAAACAACATGTCTGAGGCTCGTCAGTTGATCCCGAATTGGTTCCAAGATAGGTAGGTACTGGTTTTCGATGAGGAGAATTTCTACATCGGCGGCTAGGAGAAGGAACAGCGCTTCATCACTTGTGGACTTGTACGGTATTGGAATCGAAACCCCACCGCATTTTCGAATTGCGTGAATCGTTGTAAGTATCTCAAGACTGTTATTACCCCACCATGCGATATGGCTTCCCTCCCCGCTACCCAGTGACAGGAATCCGTTAGCTAGAGCATTTACCTCATCATTAAAAGCAACATAGGAGACATACCGTGGAGTGGAGTTTCCTCGGTCATCTATAACAGCTATGCGATCTCCAATATTTTCCGCATGCTGCGTTAAATGATCTATCTGCACGCCCATACGATACTTCCTGCCTTTAGGAAAGAGAAGTTACAGTCCAACGGTATTATTTTCCATGAATTCACCTACGACGAGTAATGCTACTAATCTCTCATCGTGATCCTTTCCGATAAAACCATCAAAGAGAACCTTGAATCTGGCCGAATCATTATTGAGCCTCTTGGAGAGAATGCTGTACAACCAAGCTCAGTGGATTTAAGAATACACTCTCAATTTAGAGTTTTTAAAAATCATTCAATGGGCATTATTGATGTCAAAGAGAACCTTGAGGACTTGACTGAATTAGTTGAAATCATTGACGGGGAAGCCTTTATCCTCCACCCAGGAGAATTCGTTCTTGGGAGCACATTGGAGCGTGTTGTCGTCCCAGAAGATCTCGTTGCTCGACTTGAAGGGAAAAGTAGTTTGGGAAGGCTCGGTTTGTTGATTCACTCAACCGCAGGTTTCGTTGATGCTGGCTGGGATGGGCAACTCACTCTTGAACTTTCTAACGTAGCGAATCTCCCTATTACGTTGTACGCCGGAATGAAAATAGGCCAAATTAGTTTCCAGCAAATGACTACAGCTGCTGAGAACCCATATGGTTCCGGAGTACTTGGATCAAAGTATCAGAATCAGAAAGGTCCACGACCGAGCAGGTATTGGGAAAACTTTGACGCCTGAGAAAAGTCATCTCCTAAGACGAGTGGTACCCATTCTGCTTCTACTTGCTTTCGCGCTTTTGTTTGTCTTTGATGTCTTTGATTTCCTTCATGACCGTGAGCGTATTGAAAATTTCTTCAATGATTCAGGAATTTTTGGACCGGTCTTATACGTTTTAGCTTTTGTAGCTGCGCAGCCTCTGAGCCTTCCAGGCGCTGCCCTGATCATTCCAGCAACCTTTGTCTGGAGTTGGTGGGAAGTACTTATCTATAGCATGCTCGGTGGCATTATTGCTAGCAGCATAGGTTTCATTGTTGCTCGATGGCTTGCACAAGATTGGGTGCGAAAACGGTTACCGCAACGTTTCATAGGATGGGAGAAACGGTTCGTTAAAAACGCCCTCCTCTCAACAATTGCGTTACGGGTGGTGACGGGTTACGCGCCTGCAGCTGATTGGTTTCTTGGAATCACAAATATTAAGTGGCGAGAATTTTTTATCGGAACTGTCGTAGGTTTGTTACCGGTAACCTTCCTCTTCTCGTATTACGGAGATGACACTGTTCGGTGGGTGCAGAATGCTCCACTCATCGCCCTTGCGGTTGTAACCTTAGCCATTTTACTTATCTCAGGCGTCAAGGGATATAAAAAACGGAACAAAGCAATTTAGTAACTAGAACAGTTGAAGATATCTATAAATCTGTCTCGTTATTTGATGAGAAACGGTTACTCTTCTTCAGTCATTAGTTGTTGAGCTTGGTATTGCCAGCTGAACCGATTAAAGCAACCCGGAATATCAAAATCTTCCTCAATAGCTTCAACTTCAGTTGATGAAAGTCTAACGATTTGGGTGTAGCTGATGATTTCTTTTTCTTTTAAACGCTGAATTGTATACGGATCCATTCCTCTGATCTTGGAGAGGTCATCTGGGGTGATAGGAGCATCATTGTCAACCACAGCTGTCTCCATTACAGGAACAGGCTTTGCTGGACTCGCAAGGACTCCCACTCCAGCAGGTCGCGTAGTGACACGTCGCGTCGTGACACGTTGTACGGCGCCAACAGGAGCAGGTTCGCCGACAGGAATGGGGGCTGAAATAATATCTGCAGAGACAGGTTCGGGTGTTTCAACGTTCGGCGTTTGAATCTCTTCGACTCTCTCTTCTTCTATTCGTTGTTCACCTTCTTCGAGGGCTTCAACAAGGTGGATAGCGAGATCAGCTACTCGCACTTCATCTTCTTCTTTGCCTGCTGCTTTTACGCCATCATCCATCATGATGTAACAGAACGGACAAGCGGTAGCAATTCTACTTGCACCCGTTTCCACTAGTTCTTTAGCTCGAACATCGTTTACTTTCGGACCGATATCTTCTTCCATCCACATTCGTGCACCGCCAGCACCGCAGCACATCCCTTTCGTTCCATTTCGAGGTGCTTCAACGATTTCGACTCCTTGAAGGCTTCCGATGACTTTCCGTGGTGACATGTATACGTCGTTATGTCTTCCTAAGTAGCAACTGTCATGGTAAACGATGCGTTCTTCAAGGGAAGCATTAGACATATCAAGTTCGCCGGTTTCTATAAGTTCTTCTAGAAGTTGAGTGTGATGTATAACTTCGTAGTGTCCTCCGAGTTGCGGGTATTCATTCTTCAGTGTGTTGAAACAATGCGGGCACTGAGTGATGATTTTCTTTACTCCCATACTGTCAAGAGTTTCAATATTCTGCATTGCGAGCATCTGGAAGATATATTCATTTCCTGATCGTCGAGCTGGATCACCGGTGCAGTTTTCAGCTGGCCCTAAAATACTGACATCAATATTTGCGCGTTGTAATAGTTTGGCCATCGCTTGACTAACTTTTTTATTCTTATCATCAAAGCTTCCAGCGCAACCTACCCAGTAAAGCCATTCTGATTCAAACGGATCGCCTCCAGCAATTACTTCTATTCCTTCCATATCCCCAATCCAGTCAGCTCGCTCTGTTTGGGAGATTGACCATGGGTTTCCTGAATTTTCCATCGCACGATAGGCGTTCCCAAGTTCAGCTGGGAAGTCTGATTCCATAAGAGATTTGTATCGTCGCATATCAAGAATTTTGTCAAGAATTTCAATGTTCACTGGACAGATCTCATCGCATGCTTTGCAGCTAGTGCATGACCATAACTCATCATTTGTTATCCGGTCGAACATCCAGTTAGCAGGAACAGTGATTTCGGTATCTACGCCGATGGGGGGTGTGGTCGCTGGATCACCTGTTGCGGCCATGACTTCACCTGTTTTGAGAACTATTTCTCTTGGATCAAGTGGCTTGCCAGTCGCGTGCGCTGGGCATACAGAGGTGCATCGTCCACACATTGTGCAAGCGTCAGTGTCGAGGAGTTGTTTCCATGTGAAGTCCTCTATTACGGAAGCTCCAAATGTTTCAAGTTCCGTTTCCATGAGGTTCGGGAGCGGTTTCATTGCGCCTTTGGGCCTATCTCTATCTTTGAGGTACATATTGAGTGGTGAGGTAAAGATATGCCTCAACATTGTGATTGGTAGGAAGACGAGGAAACCAATAAAGAAAATAACGTGTGCGTACCACCAGATCTGATGCCACCCACTTAGGTTGCCCGCACCATCAAAAAGCTTTGCGAGGGGATAGCCAATGATGGACCATTTCTCATATTCGGGTTCATTCTCTAGAGCGATTCTGAAACCCTCTGCGAGGAATCCTGTCACTCCCATTCCGAAAAGGAGCCCCAGTCCAATTGCATGATCACCGCGTGACTTTATTCGTATTCGATACGGTCGAAATTGACGTGGCCCATATCGCCTGAGTAAAGCCCATCCTACGCCGATAAGAAATAAGATGCCAGCGACATCTCCGACGAGTGAATACCCCTTATAAACGCCTCCATG
>DBHP01000117.1:6060-6332 GCA_002295705.1 Candidatus Neomicrothrix sp. UBA825
AGTCCTGCGGCGGGGTCTCTCATCAGTGTCTTCATGTAAAGCCCGGCTCGTAGATCTTTGGATCGGCGATGCACGTTCTTTTTTGTTGTTGATCTGTTGTCAGGTTGTCCTCGTGTCCAGTTCTTTACTCGAAGTGAAAAGTTCCAGGCTCCGTAGATGATAAGGGCGGGAATAATTGAGTAAAAAGCTACCTTTGCGGCTGTAGGGATATTGCCAAAGACTTCTCTGTGGATGGGGCTATCTCCCTTTTGGTCAAAGATAGCTGCAGCAAC
>DBHP01000094.1 GCA_002295705.1 Candidatus Neomicrothrix sp. UBA825
CTAGATCTGATGCGAGCCTACCTCAACGAGTCCGGGTTACGACGAAATGCTATACCTGAACAGCTAGAGATTGTTGAGAACATTCCAAGGAATCCATCGGGGAAAATCACAAAAAATGTTCTGCAAGATCGATACAAAGATGCAGATTTTCAGCGTTAAAGGCGTGTAGCTTCAACGAGAATAGATAAATCAGAAGACTGGATTCCTTGAGGGATAGATAATGCCAATCGGTCTGCAATTCCATGAAAGCGATTCTGAAGTTCTCCACCTACTTCCTTAGCAGTTCCGATAACCGACAACGTAGAAACTTGAGTATCATCAAACAAAGAACCGAGCTGATCCCATCGACCCTCCTTTGTTAACTGACGAAGCTTTGGTTGTAAATCACCCCATCCATGAGTGTCAAGAACAGGCCTATACGCCGGAGTAGAGCCATAAAATCCAAGTAACCCTCTGACTATCGCCTCAGCTTGGAGTCTTCCCTCCTCAGAACCATCATGGATGCCAACAATGGCACCGACAGTCACAACAAAATCTTGCGGGGCTTCAGAACGTTTCGCTAACCCGGTAGAGAGATTTGGAATTGTGTGGGTCTCTAGATGCGACTGTGACGTAAATGGATGTACCAAAAGCCCATCGGCGACTTCACCCGCCAGCTCTGTCATTTTTGGGCCGAGAGCAGCCAGCCAAATAGGGGGTGGCCCATATGGTAGAGGATCAGGTGTAAGCATGGGTGAAGCTAACGTGTGTCTTGTCCATTTCCCAACGAAATTTAGAGAAGACTGTGTCTGCCAACTGTCGAAAATAGCTTTGGTCGCTTCAATGATCTCCCGCATTTGCCCTAAAGGACTATCCCACACACTCCCGTATCGGTTCTCAATATGTGGACGAATCTGAGAACCTAAACCGAGAGCAAATCGACCGTGCGATAATCGTTGTAAATCCCATGATTGATACGCAAGATGCATAGGGCTACGAGGAATAGCGATAGCAACATTTGTGTATAACATGCAGTCAGTAAGTTCACCAGCACGCACTAAAGGGAAAAAAACATCGCTCTTCCCCTCATATGTGAATAAACCATCAGCACCCGCATGAGCTAGGTTTTCGGAAAGAGAACCCATTTGCGCTAAATCGCCACCTAACAGAACATCTATTTTCATCAAATAGTAACCTAGCAGAAAGAGAAACTAGATAGATAAGTAACTCGAGCACAAAAGCTTTCTTGACCGGTTACTGCAAAACAGATTCATCGAAATCTTTATCTTCGAGAGGTCTCATAAGAATATCAATGGCTGTCCATAGCGTTTTCGAACTTGGATAAAAGAGCAACGGCACAAAACCGTACCCTCCTGCAAACAGAAAAACCCATCCGCCCATAGGGATATCTGGGTACGTGATAAAAAAGAAGATCGCCAACCCCAGAAACAGAAGAGTAAAGGAAAAGATAGTGTTCATGCCAACTGCACCAACCCAATGCCCCTCAACTCTTTCAAAACGAAGATTGCAACTAGGGCATCTCTCAACCATCTTCACCCACCTATCGAACAGTCGCCGCTCCCCGCAAACCGGACAAGATTTGATGAACCCTCTCCAAAGTAAGGAACGAGGCTTACTAGACCTCAGCGGAAACTGATCCATTATCACATAGTAGAGCTTGAGAAACATCTTAGTTATTCAAGTAACAGTTTTACATTTACGCTCAACCCGCCTATTTTCTTAGAGGAGAAAGAGATAGGAGCCCACTATGCTCGCTGCAGTTTTGCGTAACACTGGTGATCAGGATTTAGACGTAACAGATACGATTCAGATTAATGACCCAGGCCCAGATGACGTCATAGTTAAAATTACTCACACTGGTGTTTGCCATTCAGACGTTTCAGCAATGAACGGAACTATACCTCAGCCCGCCCCAGCCGTGCTTGGGCATGAAGGGGCAGGAATTATCGAAGAAGTTGGCGCAAATGTCACCGAAGTCGCCGTAGGAGATCACGTCATCGTCGTATGGTCTCCTCCTTGCGGCGGATGTAAATTTTGTATCGATCATTCAAGCCCAAACCTTTGCATGACCGTTCAATTCGGATCAATGATGATTCCTCACTTTAAGGAAGGTGACGTAGACGTTCATGCCATGGCGGGAGCAGGTACCTTCGCTGAGAAAACTCTGCTTCCAAAGCAAGCAGTAGTAAAAATAGACCCAGACATTCCATTGGATATTGCCTCACTAATCGGTTGCGGTGTCATGACTGGAGCCGGAGCAGCCCTCAATACTGCGAAAGTAACTCCCGGTTCTTCCGTTATTGTCTACGGTGCTGGTGGCGTTGGTATCGCCGCCATCCAAGGTGCACGTATCGCTGGCGCTGCAGAAATAGTCGCTGTAGACCTCAACGACGAGAAGCTTAATGATGCTCGAAGATTCGGAGCCACACACGCCGTTAAGCCAGAAGACGTTGATGGCGCAAAGCTAGAAATTACAGGCGGTGACGGATTTGATTTCGCTTTGGAATGCATAGGAAGACCATCAACAATGCGAGCCTCGTACGACGCCATTCGTCGTGGGGGAACAGCATGCATTGTCGGTGTTGGACGAGCTGAAGAGATGGTCGAGTTCAGCGCATTTGAATTATTCTTCATGGAAAAAACATTAGTCGGTTCATATTATGGCGGAACAGACGTCAGAAGTGATTTCCATAAATTGCTTCGACTCTATAAACAAGGACAACTTGACCTAGAAGGAATGATCACACGACGAATCAAGATTGACGAGATCAATCCAGCTCTTGAAGCTGTTCGTAAAGGTGAGGTCATCCGTCAAGTAATAGAATTCTAGCAAGCACTAAGCAAAGGAAATGAAGTGAATCCTGAAGAACGACTTAGCGCCCCGATAGTTCTGGAATATCCCTTTACACGCACAACCGGTCCCGTTATCGGCGCATTCATGACGGGTCTACGAGAGAAAATTATACTTGGCATCAAAAGAGATGACGGAACCGTCCTCGTACCACCAACCGAATACGACCCTGTAACTTCTAAAGCCTTAACTGAAATGGTTGAGGTCGGCCAAACCGGAGAAGTCACAACGTGGACATGGGTTGAAAATCCACGAGACCAATCCCCATGGGATAGCCCTCACGCATTAGCAATGATTCTACTTGACGGATCGGATACGCCTTTCCTTCACGCTGTTCTTGTCGAAGAACCAGACCACATGAAAACTGGAATGAGAGTCTCAATAAAATGGAAAAAGGAAACCGAAGGGCACATTCAAGACATTGAAGGCTTCGTACCAGAGAAGGAAAACCATGCCTGAGATAAACGTGCCATCATCTATCAAAGACCTTGAGCAAGTTCAATCAGTGCGAACACCGATACGAATGGAATATACATTCACACCCGGTGTCGCAGCCCAAACTTATTTGCGAGAATTCGCTAACAAAAAAATACTTGGAGCTGTTTCACCAGTAGATGGTGCAGTACTTGTTCCCCCAAGAGGAGCTGACCCAAGATATGGCGCACTTTGCGATGAGTTTGTCGAAATGCCCCATACAGGTCATATTGGATCTTTCTGCGTGACTAATGTTCCGATACCTGGACGTGAATTAGAATTACCTTACATTTCAGCATGGATATTCCTTGACGGAGCTGACATCGGCTTCCTTAACCTAGTAGCTGAATGCCCACCTGAAGAATGCCGGATCGGGATGAGAGTTGAAGCTGTCTGGAAACCTGATGATGAAATTGGAATGACAGCTGAAAATATCCTGTATTGGCGACCCACAGGTGAGCCAGACTTGCCCTTCGATGAAGCTGGAGTTCGAGGTTGGCACGTACGCGGAGATGGCGAATCCGATGCGTAAAGTAGCTATTGTCTCTGCAGCGAGTCGACAAGAAGAAAAGATGCTCGATAACGAAGTCGAATTGATGGTGCCGTTGATATCTAAAGTCCGAGAAGAAACTGGTTTAGACCAGACTGAAATTGGCTTCACATGCTCTGGTAGCTCTGATTTTCTTGCAGGCCAAGCATTCTCTTTCGTTATGACCCTAGACGCTGTTGGTCCCGTTCCCCCCATCTCAGAGAGCCACGTTGAAATGGATGGAGCTTGGGCCCTATATGAAACATGGGTCAAATTTCAAATGGGAGTTATCGACACAGCATTGGTCTACTCTTATGGAAAACCATCACCAGGTTCATTACAAGACGTGCTTTCTACACAGCTTGACCCATATTATGTGGCTCCCCTTTGGCCTGATGCCCACGCAATAGCAGCCCTTCAAGCTAGACACCTGTTAGAGAAGGAAGAAATATCTTTACAACATCTAGCAGATTGTGCCGTCCGAGCAGGAACGGTAGAGAACCATGAAGAGTATTATGAGCAACAGATCCTAGCAGATCCACTACGCCCAGCTGACTGCCCGACGTATGCTGATGGGGGAGTCGCAATGATCCTTGCCGCAGAAGGAAAAGCAGAGGAACTCTGTGAAAAACCAGCTTGGATAACTGGAATTGATCACAGAATTGATACTCACCATTTTGGTGCACGAAACCTCTCCACTATTCCATCAGCGAAGAAAGCTGCGGAAAAGGCTGGAGTTCACAAAGCAGACATAGATCTAGCAGAAATTCATACTGCCTACACTGTCCATGATGTTCTCCTGCGAAAGGAACTCAATCTTCCTCTTAACCCAGAGAAAAGCTCAAAAAATCATCCCATCAAAGCAGAAACACTAATGGCTTCAGGATTACTTCGAATCGCTGAAGCAGCACGCGCTATATGGGATCAAGAAGCTAACCGAACCCTTGCACACGCAACTTCCGGACCACTAATGCAACAAAATCTGATGTGCGTTCTCTCAGGAGAGAAGGAATAATGGCAGCAGGAGGAGAGTTAGCGGCAGTCGTTGGCGTAGGAATGACAAAATTCTCTGCGACTCGCGGTGATGTATCAATGCCGGGCCTGGTTCGCGAAGCAGCAGAACGCGCCCTTAAGGACGCTGAAATGGAATGGGAAGATATAGACGCAGTAGTGATGGGGAAAGCACCTGATTTTTTCGAAGGTGTAATGATGCCTGAAATATTCTTAGGGGAAGCTCTTGGAGCTGTAGGAAAACCTATGCTTAGAGTTCACACAGCAGGTTCTGTTGGAGGTTCAACAGCTCTTGTTGCAGCCTCACTCGTGCATTCAGGTGTTCACGAGCGAGTCTTAACTGTTGCCTGGGAAAAGCAAAGCGAATCCAATGCAATGTGGGCATTAAGTCTCAAACAGCCTTTCCAAGTCTCAATAAATGCTGGAGCCGGAGGGTACTTTTCGCCCATTATTCGCCAGTACATGGAGGAGACTCAAGCACCAGAACTCATCGGATGCATGGTTGCCTTTAAAGACCGCCAACACGCACTACTTAATCCATACGCACATCTTCATCAACCCGATTTAACTTTTGACCAAGTAGTTGAATCCCCGATGCTCTGGGAACCCATCAGATATTCTGAAACATGCCCCTCATCAGATGGGGCAGCAGCAATGGTCATTGTAAACGAAACAGAGGCTAAAAAATCAGCTAACCCAGCTTGGATACATGCCGGAGCTATGAGAAGCGAGGCGAACAACTTTCCAGGCCGAGATGAGGTAAACCCTCAAGCAAGCAGGGAATGTGCCTCAGATTTGTGGAACCAAGCAGGAATCAAAAATCCAAGGGAAGAGATAGACGTCGCTGAAATCTATGTGCCGTTTAGTTGGTACGAACCGATGTGGTTGGAAAGTCTTGGTTTTTGCGAGAGAGGCGATGGCTGGAAGTTAGTAGAGTCTGGAGCTACACATATAGATGGTGGTGACTTACCGATAAATTGCTCTGGAGGTGTTTTATCCTCCAACCCAATTGGGGCATCCGGAATGATTAGATTCGCTGAAGCAGCCCTTCAAGTTAGAGGAATGGCTGGCGAACATCAAGTGGAAGGTGCCCGTAAAGCCATGGGTCATGCGTATGGCGGAGGAGCACAATACTTCGCCATGTGGGTGGTAGGAAAAGACAAACCAACTACCTAGAAATAAGTTATTGATGCCTGCCTATTCGAGAAAAACAACTGGCAAACACTTGTTTGTCATACTCGCAGTGCTTCTTGTCGTAGCAACTATCACAACGTCTTGCGGAAATAATGCCGATGGTGACCTAAATGCATACTGCGACGTCATAGCGAAAAATCTTGATCTCGGCATTCCCGACACAAATTTACCGATTGAGGAACTTGATTTACTCGTAACACTTGCGCCGTCAGAAGTTAAAAAAATCGTTACCAAAATACGAAACACCTCAGCAGATGTTGCAGAAATATCTGCACTTGATCAACTCTTTGCAGCAACATTTGATCCTGAGGCCATAGAGGCACAAAATTTCTTTCAGGCGTTTAATGCCCAAAACTGTAATATCGAAACTGAGGTTGTCCGAGATCTCGTTTCAGAGAAACAGGCAGAAATCCAAAATGAGCTGGAATCATTCCTCACATCTAACTACTCCGAAGCAAATTGGAATGAGAAAGCAGAGACCATTGTTATATTCAACGGCATTGAAATAGTAGGACTTAATGGCAAACTCCAGCTGGGATCAGGGTTTCAAGAAGCGGATGCATTATGTCAGGCATTAAGTCTTTGGTTATTCGCAGTAAAGGAAATAGAAGGGACCATCAATATTCAAGTCGGTGACAATAATGTTCTCGAGCGAAGTTCCGAGAAACTAAGTTGCTCAAGTGAAGAAATCGGATTAACTGATTGAGCATCAGTTAACAAAATTGCACTATGATAATAACACCGTACGAACGGAGGAAAAATGGGTTACCGAATTCAAGTCGATTTTGATCTTTGTGAAAGCAACGCTATTTGCATGCAAATAGCTCCAGAAGTTTTCGAAGTTCGCGATGATGACTACCTCTATATTCTGCATGAGGAACCCGGTGAAGATCTTAAAGCACAGGTAGAGGAAGCAGCACAAAGATGCCCCAAGCAGGCAATTGCGATCGCAGAGGGCTGACAACTGAAAGAGATCATTGTTGTAGGAGCTTCCCTAGCTGGACTTCGCGCTGCTGAGACACTCAGAGCTGAAGGTTTTGACGGAGTCATTCATCTTGTAGGGGATGAGCCTCATCTACCTTATGATCGACCCCCACTATCCAAACAAGTGCTTGCTGGGGAATGGGAAGCTGACCGGTTAGCTCTCACAAATCCTTCGAAAAATGATGAACTATCTTTTGAATGGCACTTAGGTGTCAGAGCGACTGATCTTAACATCGCTGAGAAAAAAGTAACGTTAGATTCGGGTCAATCAATTTCATACGATGGAGCCATTATTGCGACAGGGGCAAGATGCATATCGCTTCGAATGACTGGAGATCTGCAAGGGATCTTTACTCTCCGCGGGCTAGACGATGCAATGGCAATACGTTCCGAGTTTGAGAAAACACCACAAAAAGTAGTTGTAGTTGGAGCGGGGTTTATAGGAGCTGAAGTTGCTGCAACAGCCCGTCAGCGAGGGCTTGACGTAACAATGATAGAGGCAGCAGAGATCCCATTTGAACGGATACTGGGAGCTGAGATGGGAACCGTAACTGCCGATGTTCATCGAGATCACGGAGTTGAAGTCATTACCGGTACTCCAGTTGAGTCCTTTAAAGGGGAAGACAGAGTAGAGAAAGTTGTTCTCACCAACGGAACAGAAATTGACGCTGATGTTGTCATTGTTGGTATCGGGGTGAGGCCCAATACCGAATGGTTGGATAATAGTGGACTTACTATCGATAACGGAGTCGTATGTGATGAGACCTGTCAAGCTGCACCTGGGATAGTCGCCGCTGGAGATGTCGCTCGATGGCCAAATAGGCTTTTTGGCGAACACATGCGTGTTGAACATTGGGATAATGCGGTTGAACAAGGAGTCTATGCGGCACGGCGATTGTTAACCGGAGAAAATAAAATAGAACCATACGCCCCAACGCCATGGTTTTGGACCGATCAATTCGATCGCAAAATTCAACTAGCCGGCAGAACTCGATCAACTGACGAAGTTCAAATTATTACGGGATCAACTGAAGAACGTCGCTTCGCAGCAGCGTATGGCCGTGCTGGAAAACTTGTAGGCATCCTTGGATTCAACCGCCCCCGCCATGTCATGCAATACAAACAAATGATAACTGACGGTGTCAGCTGGGAGGACGCCTTGGAGCATGCGAAAAGTAGTTAATTAGC
>DBHP01000004.1 GCA_002295705.1 Candidatus Neomicrothrix sp. UBA825
GTTACAAGCGGCTTGCTCAAGCCGAACGAAGGAAGTGTCCAATTTAATAATGAAGTGATGACTGATCTTTCTCCTTACCGTCGGGCAAAACTTGGATTGGGGAGAACCTTTCAACGACTTGAACTATTTCCAAGTTTGTCAGTTGAAGAAAACATACAAGTAGCAGCTGAAATCAGAAGAGAATGGTTTCCATCTTCACATGGTGCTTCAAGTATCAGTAGTAGCGTTCAACAAGTAATGAAGCTAACAGGTCTGAATAACATAGCCTCGAAAAGTGTTGCTGAAATTCCCACAGGTAAAGCCAGACTCGTTGAATTAGCACGATCTATAGTTCAGGGTCCCTCTATGCTTCTCCTTGATGAACCCGCCTCAGGTCAAAATGAAAACGAAACAGAAGAATTTGCTCAAATACTGAAAATCTTAAATGCAGAAGGCATTACCATCCTGCTTGTAGAACATGATATGTCGCTGGTAATGGATGTCTGCGACAAAGTATTTGTGCTGGATTTCGGAACACTAATAGCAGACGGCTCCACGGAAGAGATTCAAAATAATCCAGTCGTAATTGATGCTTACCTTGGGGGGACAAATGGATAAGCCATTATTGGAGCTTGAGAATGTTTCGACCGGGTATGGAGTTATTCCCGTACTGGACGGCATAAATCTATCGGTGTGCAAAGGTGATATTTATGCACTACTGGGACCTAACGGTGGTGGTAAGTCAACAATACTGAAGTTATGTTCAAGACAAATTGATCCTTGGGTAGGCTCAGTCAAAGTCGCGGGAAGATCAATTGAAGGCATAACAGCAGAAGAACTAGCAAAGGCTGGAGTATGCACGATTCCAGAAGGTAAAGGGATTTTTCCGAACCTAACTGTTGATGAAAACCTAATTATGATGACTCATGCATGCCAAAGTCTAGACACAATCCAAGCAATAACATTTGAACGATTCCCACAATTGGGGACTAAACGAAAACAGCTTGCTGGAACACTATCTGGAGGGGAACAACAAATGTTGTCAATGGCAAGGGCCCTCAGTACGAACCCTAAACTATTGCTACTAGACGAACTATCCATGGGATTAGCGCCGATTATTGTAAAAGATCTTTATGGAATAGTATCTCAGCTAGCCGAAGAGGGGATCGGAGTTCTTGTCGTAGAGCAATTCGCTAGAACCGTACTTGGTGTTGCAACAAGGGCAGGAATTCTCATTAATGGCAAAATAATAACAGAGGGATCTCCAACTGAACTTGAGGATCAACTCTCGGATGCGTATCTTGGCACAAAGGGCAATGTTTAAAATCAGGGGGAATGCCAATGGACGATGAGTTTGAAAACGCGATACAAAGGATCAAAACTAAGACTGGTTCTAACGAACGTGACAGGCTTTACGAACTTCTTGGCTTACTAGTACTTTTTGGAGGTGCAACTCTAACGCTAATCTCTTACTTCGTCGCGGGGTCTCAAAATAGTGGAAACGTTGCTATAGATAATCTTGAACATAACGAACACGTCATTCTTGCAATTTTCGGTGTTGCACTTTCAGTGGTAGGCGGCTTCATATATCTACGGTTTAGTATTGGTCGTTTCCTAAGGTTTTGGTTACTTCGACAAATACATGAAAATAATAAGTCATCAGGCAATTGAATTTAAAGGAATCATATGCAGGCATTGGTTACAGGTGGTGCTCAAGGTATTGGATACCAAATCGTGGAGTCCCTTATCAGCGATGGATTCTCCGTCACTGTTTTTGATGTTAATCCTGAAACCCTTAAAAAAGTTAAGACAAACTTTGGCTGCGAGGTGTTTGCAGTTGATGTCTCAATCGAATCAGACGTTAAAGAAGCAATATCACAACTGAAATCGCTAGACGCATTAATCAATAACGCTGGGATATGGAAACCAGAGCCATTGGACACCCTAGATATCGAAATCCAAAAGACCGTTTGGGAGACTAATGTACTCGGAACTCTTAATTGCACAAAGCATGCATTGCCAAAACTCCAAAAATCCGATTCAAGTTGCGTGATAAACCTCACGTCAGCAGCTTCACGAACCAACTCTCCTGGACTTGGAATGTACGCTGCATCTAAGGCAGCCATCGAAACGTTAACACGTCAATGGTCTCTTGAATTAGCCCCGATCCGAGTCAATGCCGTAGGCCCAGGAATGGTAATTACAGAAGGGACAGCTTCAAATTATCAAGGTAAGGCTTTGGGGATTAGATCACAGGCTGTGCCGCTCAAAAGAATTGGAGGTCCGGCAGACATATCGCAGGTTGTGAGCTTTTTAGCTTCACCCAAATCAAGTTATATAACCGGTCAAGTCATTTTCGTCGATGGGGGAGTCACAGCCGGAGCACCGGGGCATAACTAGATCACTGCAAAGTAAGCCCATGAGATAGCAGCGACGGCTCCGAAAAATAGTGTTGTTTTTAGACCACTTTTAAACACTCCATAAAGAAAGCCAATGACTCCAACAACCCCACAAATCACTAGGATCAGAGTCAGCACTGGATTTGCATTGGCAGCCTCTATCAAAGATGTTGGTATCGTATCTGATATCTGATCAGGTAATGAATCCACAATGTCTTTAGGCAGAACTTTAACAGTTCCATCCCTGATACCTTCTCGAATATCGGTAGGAAGTCTCTTGAGAATCTCTTCGTCCAAATCAGCTAAACTCATCAGAAGGTAACGCATTGGTTGATTGTTGCCGATAATGGGATCTAAGTGGTGAATATTCTAACTAAATAATATTTGGCCGTATGAGCGATTCCGAACCGCCATCTACGTACAGGACTTGACCATGTATGAAAGAAGATTGATCACTAAGAAAAAATGCAACCACATCAGCTACCTTTGAAGCACTAGCAGATTTTATAATTCCTGTTGGCAAGGCTTCAATTCCAGGAGCTATCTCATCATGGGAAAGAAGTCCGTCCAACATCGCCGTTTCCATCCGCCCAGGTGCAATGCAGTTTAATCTGACGCCGTTTTCTCCCCATAGTTTAGTATTTCTGCGAACATATTGTGCTACGGCGACTTTGCATGAGCTGTAGGCAACGATTCCGGCTTCGGTTGCATTTGATTGCAGAACCGTATTGAGATTAGCCTTGGCTTCGGATATTCGCCCTTCAAGTAGGCAATTAATCAATTCCTTATCGCCGCCTACTGCAGCACCAATGGAGGAAATAGCGACCGCACAACCAGCTCTGTTCCCAGAGAGTGGATAGAGAAAGGAGTCTAATAATTCTTTGACGCCGAGCCAATTTACTTCAAGGATGGCAAAAGGGTCCTCGTGAATTGGACTAAGACCTGCATTAGCCACAACTGCTTTTGGGTGAGGGCAAATATCTAAAGCAGAACTAACAGCTAGTTGACGACCGTGTGTAGTCGACAAATCAGCAGTAATATCCGCACTTGTATTCTTATCAATTCCTATAACATTGCTTCCGTTTGAGGATAGAGTATCCGATAAGGCTTTACCCAGACCTCCCGCAGAGCCTGTAATGATCACAGCATCTTGCATACTCAGATACTACCCCCTAAACGAGAAATATTTCTACAGGATTAAAATTGCAGACATCAGGAAAAATAACGACCTTTGATCAACTTATGTCATTGGAAAGTATTGATTCACAGACTTTTGTGGGGCATAGTCCTACCTATAATTGGGGAAGGGTGTACGGGGGGCAAGTCGTCGCCCAAGGACTAGCTGCAGCAAGAATGACTGTAAGCCAGGATATGCATGTTCATTCGGTACATGCGTACTTCATTCGTGGTGGCGATTCAAGCCAGGAAATACGATATAAAGTTGACTTGCTAAGAGATGGAAAGTCATTCACAACGCGACGAGTCATTGCGTATCAAAA
>DBHP01000009.1:0-14802 GCA_002295705.1 Candidatus Neomicrothrix sp. UBA825
GCGTTTGTTGACCTCGGGGGAATGGATGGTTTGATTCATGTATCCGAACTTTCTTGGAAGCACGTAAGTCACCCATCTGACGTCGTGACGATCGGCGACGAAGTAGATGTTGAGGTGCTTGAGGTGGATTTGGATCGGGAACGAATCAGTCTCTCTCTCAAAGCAACTCAACAGGATCCTTGGCAAGAATTTGCGGACACCCATCAAGTAGGAGAATTGGTTTACGGACGGGTTACAAAATTGGTACCGTTTGGTAGCTTCATCCAAGTTGGTGACAATATTGAAGGGCTAGTCCATATCTCTGAGATGTCCAATCATCATGTGGACCTTCCTGAGCAGGTTGTCACCCCAGGTGAAGAACTTTGGGTAAAGATAATAGACGTTGATCTAGAGAAACGGCGAATAAGTCTATCCGTCAAACAAGCAGCGGAAGGTGGCATAGTAGCTGAAGAATATCAAGAGCACTTTGGTGAGCAGAACTATGACACTGAAGGAAACTACATCGGACCAGCTGTTGAGCTTGATCCAGAAGCTGCAGCTGATCTCGAAGAAGCATGGTCTGCCTATGAGAAGAGTGAACAAGAGCGTTTAGCTGCCGAAACAGAGGATGATCTAGAAATATAGTGGGTGAAATCGCGATCACCGGCGGGATAGGGTCTGGAAAGACTACTGTAGCGAAGCTAATTGTCAACAGGGGAGCCGTACTCGTTGATGCGGATCAGATCGTAAAAGATTTACAGAGGCCTGGAGGCAAAGTCTTCAACAAAATCGTTGAGATTTATGGCAATGATATATTGCTAGGCGATGGAGAACTTAACAGGCAGAAGATAGCTGAAATTGTCTTTAACGATGAGATGCAACTATCAAGATTCAATGATATTGTTCACCCTGCTGTCGGTGAGGAAATGGGGATACGACGTAAGGAAGCGATTAAGCAGGGCAGTATTGTCTTAGTTGATATACCTCTGATGATTACCCCTGACGGAGAGCTTGGTCGAGAAGAGTATAAGCTATTTGATGGAATAATCGTAGTTGATTGCGAAATTGAAACAGCGGTATCGCGTCTGGTACAGCAAAGAGGTTTTGATGAAAAGGATGCAAGAGCGAGGATAGCTAAACAAGCAACGCCTGAGCAAAGACGTGAATTTGCTGATTTTCTAATTGATAATAATGGACCAGAAGAGAACCTCTCCAAACAAATTGAAAAGTGTTGGGAATGGGTGCAAACTCTAACTGCAAAAAAACGAAACGTGTAAACTACTTACATGGTTAATAGGTCAGAGGGTGTCCCTTTCAAAGTAGTTTCTGACTTTGAACCAGCTGGAGATCAACCAAATGCAATCCAAAATTTGGCCGCTGGTATTGAAAAGGGAGAGAAGTTCCAAACCCTGCTCGGCGTCACAGGTTCAGGGAAAAGCGCCACTATTGCGTGGACGATCGAGAAGGTTCAGAGGCCAACACTGGTTATGGCGCCAAATAAATCACTCGCCGCGCAGTTAGCGAACGAATTACGTGAATTCTTTCCGAATAATCGAGTTGAGTATTTTGTTAGCTACTACGACTATTACCAGCCTGAAGCTTATATACCTTCGAGCGATACATACATTGAGAAAGATTCCTCAGTGAATGACGAAATAGATAGACTTCGACATGCATCGACAGCTGCTTTATTAACAAGACGTGACACAATCATCGTCGCATCGGTTTCGTGCATTTACGGTTTGGGGTCTCCGGAAGAATACATGACTCAGCTCCTTGTTGTCCATAAGGGTCATGAGTACGACCAGCGCGAGATTCTTAAAAGGCTTGTAGCCATGCAGTATGACCGGAACGATATGAACCTTGTCAGGGGAACCTTTCGAGTGCGAGGTGGAGTTATTGAAGTTCATCCTGCGTACGAAGAGAACGTGTTCCAAATCGAGTTTTTCGGAGATGAAATAGAGAGGATTACGGAAGTAAATCCGGTCACAGGAGAAGTAATAAATCAAGAATCCGAATTAGTTATCTTTCCAGCAACGCATTACGCAGCAAGTAATGAACGGCTAACCAGAGCTATGAACGGCATTGAAAAAGAGTTACAAACGCAACTGAAAAAATTCAAAGACAATAATCAACTTCTCGAAGCGCAACGCCTTCGTATGCGCACAGAACATGACTTAGAAATGATGGATGAGGTTGGATTTTGCACCGGGATTGAAAACTATTCCATGCACATTGACGGAAGAAATTCTGGTGATCCACCGTTTACGTTATTGGATTACTTTCCTGAAGATTTCCTATGTGTAATAGATGAATCACATGTTGCAGTGCCTCAGCTACATGGACAATATGCTGGAGACCGGCGAAGAAAAGAAACTCTTATTGAACACGGATTTCGTCTCCCATCGGCTGCTGATAATAGGCCACTGATGTTCGAAGAAATAATAAAGCGATTAAATCAGGTTGTGTTCTTGTCCGCTACCCCTGGCCAATACGAAATAGCTGAATCCACTCAAATCGTAGAGCAAATTATTAGGCCAACGGGTTTGATTGATCCAGAGGTGATCGTTAAACCGACTACGGGTCAAATCGATGACTTGATTGAATTAATAAAGCTGCGCATAGAGAAAGATGAGCGCGTACTCGTCACAACTCTTACAAAAAAAATGTCCGAGGACTTAAGTGACTACCTTCTTGAGATTGGGATAAGAGTTAGATATCTGCATAGTGATATTGACACGATTGAACGAATAGAAATTTTGCGAGATTTACGTCTCGGAGAATTTGACGTTCTCGTAGGCATAAATTTGCTACGCGAAGGTTTGGACCTTCCAGAGGTCTCTCTCGTCGCAATCCTCGACGCTGACAAAGAAGGATTCCTTAGAAGCGAAACCTCATTAATACAAACGATAGGCCGAGCTGCACGAAATGTCGGCGGGCAAGTTGTCATGTATGCCGACCAAGTAACTAACTCAATGCAGCGTGCGATTTCGGAAACAAACCGCAGGCGACAAATGCAGATGCATTACAACCAAGCAAATGGCATTGATCCAAAAACTATCAGGAAGGCTGTAACAGATATTTTATCCATGATTAGGCCAGCTAACTCTGAAGCCTCACTGCCCAAAAGTGAGCAAAGAAATTTGCAAAGTCAGTCAAAGCATATACGCGACAGCTTTGAGCATTTAGCTGAAGGACAATTAGAACGACTCATAATGACTCTAGAAGAAGAAATGAATGAAGCTGCTGGCGATTTGAGGTTTGAATATGCTGCGCGACTTAGGGATGAAATTCGAGAGATAAAACGAGATCTCAAAGATATGAAATGATCCGTGGGACTTACCTTTTGCATATATAAGAGAATAAAATAATGATGCTAAAGGAAAAACATGGGTATCAAAGAACGAGTAACTGCACGTGTTGTAGATCTCTTTTCACATAGCGAAAGACCGCTACAAAACACAGAAAAGTATGAAGGAGACCCAGGACTTTTTGGCCCAGGTTCCATAAGCTGGGAAGTCCTAGGAGATGTTTCAAGTTTCGTTGGGGGAATCAGGGCTCTGCTAATCCAAGCTGCGCATCCTGAGGTTGCTGCTGGAGTTGCTGATCACTCAAGCTACAGAGAGGACCCACTAGGGCGACTAAGTAGAACAGCCTACTACGTTACATCAATGACCTATGGCGCGATGCCCGAAACAGAAGAAGCCATTTCTATGGTTAACTATGCGCACCAACGAGTATCTGGGATTTCGGAGCGAGGAAGAGCCTATAGTGCATCAAGCCCACAATACAGCGCCTGGGTGCACAACACTTTAACAAATTCATTTCTAGAGGCATTTCAAGTTTTTAAAAGGCCAGTCACAGAAACAGAAGCAGATCAATTTGTAGCAGAGCAAGCATTAATAGGGGAGCGAATGGGGGCAGACCCATTACCGCAGACTGCTCACGAGCTTAAAGAATGGGTAAATTCTCATCCTGATTTGGCTGATTCAAAAGCACTGCGTGAAGCAATAGAATTCCTTAAAAACCCTCCCCTTTCACGAACAGAGTCAATTGGGTACCGCATACTCCAGCGTGCTGCCGCAACAACTATTGAACCAGAGTTACGCATGCTACTCGGACTGAAGTCATCGAAATTGAATTTGTATATTGGCAAAACATTAATCCGTGGACTCAGGTGGGCTCTGAAATATAGCCCTTCTTGGAAAGCTGCCTTAGTCCGAAGCAAAGCTGACTTTGATTCTAAGTTATTTAGAAGCGATGTTTAGCAGTTGGTAATTTTAAGTCATCCACCAGTCGACGAAGCGAGGTCAAGGAGAAAGTCAGTGACTAACTCCGGCTTACTAAGAAATGGAGAGTGGCCACATTCCCACTCGACGACTTTATCAGCCTTCTTCGCCATAGCGTATTGGAGGTCAGGGGGGATAGCCTCGTCTTCTCGGCATACGATGTATGTTGAATGCTTCTCGCGCCACGCTTCTCCTATGCCCTTAGACCCTGCCGCAATAGGAAAAGGGCGTAAAAGCTCTTTTGAGGCTTCTGCGAGATTTGGTTCAACATCTGCGTAGAAGGCAGGAATTGCAGCGCTTTTCTTAACCTCAGAGATGAGGTTTTCATCCACATCAATTTGAATCTTGGAACCATCAAGCTGCATTGACTCTCCATCTTCTAGAAGAATTGCACTGAGGTAAATTAACTGGTCAACGTTCTGTTTGGCTCCAGCCGCACCAGAAATTACAATGCCGCCATAACTATGGCCAAGAAGTATCACTTGGTTGTCAATGGCGTCTATGGCACTCGAAACGGAAGCGATGTCATCGTTAACGCCTGTGAATGGCAAATTTACAGAATGGGTATCAACTCCTTCGTTCAATAATCCTTTCTCAACGAAATCCCAACACCAAGACCCATGCCAAGCGCCGTGAATCAGCAGAATAGACTTCATAAACTCATATTACTCCAGAGTAAATGCGCCAGAATAATGTACTTATGAAATTGGTTGATTAAATTAAGAATGTGGCTGAAAATCTCGTCGTTAAAGGAGCTAGAGAGCATAATCTCAAAGCTGTGGATATAGAACTTCCGCGCGACAAACTCATTGTTTTTACAGGAATTTCTGGTTCAGGTAAATCATCTCTCGCTTTCGACACGATCTATGCAGAGGGGCAGCGCCGCTATGTAGAGTCGCTATCAGCCTATGCACGACAATTTCTAGGGCAGATGGATAAACCCGATGTGGACTTTATAGAAGGGTTGTCTCCTGCAATTTCAATAGACCAAAAGAGTGCGAGCAGGAATCCTCGCTCGACAGTGGGGACGATAACAGAAGTTTATGACTACTTAAGGCTTCTTTTCGCAAGAATAGGAACACCTCACGACCCAGAGACTGGAGAAAAGCTTGTTCGGCAAACACCACAACAGATTGTTGATAGGGTTATGGAGCTCAAGCATGAGGAACGTTTCCAAATACTAGCTCCCGTTGTTAGAGGTCGAAAGGGAACTTACGACACGCTTGTTACAGATCTAGCTGCGCAGGGGTTTACTCGAGCGATCATCGATGGTGAAATGATCAACTTGAATGATGTAGCTGGGACGAATGAAGATGGTACCCCGGTGCTTCAACTTGAGCGTTATGAAATGCATGACATCTCCGTGATTGTGGACCGGCTCGTAATGCGTGACGGCATCGCTAGAAGACTTACAGATTCAATAGAAACTGCATTGAAGCTTGCTGATGGGGTAATACAAGTTGAGATTCTGAAAGAAAAAAAACAATCGGATCTTCTTACCTTTTCAATTCATTTCAGTCGGCCCAGCGATGGGAAATCGTTTGAAGAATTAGAACCACGTAATTTCAGTTTTAACTCTCCATATGGTGCCTGTGTCTCGTGTGATGGATTGGGAACGCGCTTTGAGGTGGATTCGCAATTAGTAGTTCCCAACACTGATTTGGCACTTTCGGAGGGAGCTATCGCACCCTGGTCCACAGGAAGAAGTAAATATTTTCAGCTGCTTCTTACCTCAGTCGCAGAACAAAATGAAATCTCAATGGATACCCCGTGGAAAAAACTACCTGCCAAATCAAAAAAGATGATCCTACAAGGTGTTGGAAACAAAAGAATCACCGTCACGTATACAAACCGGTTTGGCAGAACAAGAAATTTTCAAGCGACTTTTGAAGGAGTGATACCCAACCTCCGCCGCCGCCATCGAGAAGCAGATACCGATAAACAAAGAGAGCAAATTGAAGGTTATATGCGGCAAATACCATGCCCTGAGTGCAATGGCGACCGCCTAAAGCCATTGTCGCTTGCAGTAACTATTAACAAATTAAGCATAGCTGACCTTTGCAATATGAGCATAAAAGAGGCAGCGATCAGAATTAGCAAAATTAATCTAAACAAACGAGATGAAATGATAGCCGAACCTATTCTGAAAGAAATAAATTCGCGCATGGGTTTCCTCTTGGACGTAGGGCTGGAATATCTGTCCCTACATAGGGCAGCGAGTACCTTATCAGGGGGGGAAGCGCAACGAATCCGTTTAGCATCGCAAATAGGCTCGGGTCTGGTAGGCGTGCTGTACGTCTTAGATGAACCATCAATCGGTTTGCATCAGCGAGATAACAAAAGGTTGATTGAAACTCTTGAGAGACTTAGAGATATTGGAAATAGCGTCTTGGTTGTTGAACACGATGAAGAAACAATCTGTGTCGCTGACCACATCGTTGATATCGGCCCTGGAGCAGGCGAACACGGAGGAGTTATTGTCCACTCAGGCTCAGTTTCGCAATTAAAAAAAAATAAAGACTCAATAACGGGTCAATATATTTCTGGCAAACGATTAATTTCTACCCCGAAGGAACGAAGAACCCCCAGCGGGGAATGGGTCACAATTAAAGGAGCAAGAGAACATAATCTGAAGAACATAGACGTTGAAATCCCACTCGGTTGCTTCATCTCTGTGACAGGAGTATCTGGGTCTGGAAAATCTACGCTGGTCAATGACATTCTTTACAGAGCACTCATGCAGCAGATATATAAATCAAAGGTTGCACCAGGGCTACATACTGGCATTGAAGGGTTAGAGTCACTTGACAAAGTAATAAATATTGACCAGCAACCCATAGGAAGAACACCGAGGTCAAATCCCGCAACCTACACAGGTGTATTTGATAACGTCAGAAAGCTCTTTGCTCAAACAACAGAATCAAAAGTAAGAGGCTACCTACCAGGAAGATTCTCATTTAACGTGAAAGGCGGAAGGTGCGAAGCGTGCTCTGGAGATGGCACAATTAAAATTGAGATGCATTTCCTGCCGGACGTTTACGTTCCTTGTGAGGTTTGCAATGGGGCAAGGTACAACCGAGACACTTTGGATGTTCACTTCAAGGGTAAGAATATCGCCGATATTTTGAACATGCCTTGTGAAGAAGCCTTAGAGTTCTTCGAGAACCAACCACCCATCGTTCGCCATATGCAAACCTTAGTGGACGTTGGCCTCGGCTATGTACGTTTAGGGCAACCGGCCCCTACCCTTTCAGGTGGCGAAGCGCAACGAGTGAAACTTGCAAGCGAACTCGCCAAACGATCTACAGGACACACAATGTATATTCTTGATGAACCAACGACAGGTTTACATTTTGAAGATGTAAATAAGCTTTTGACCGTCCTGAGTCGGCTAGTTGATCAAGGGAATACAATTGTTGTCATTGAACATAATCTTGATGTCATTAAATCGTCTGACTGGGTAATCGACCTAGGGCCCAATGGGGGAGATGGGGGAGGAACGGTTATCGCAGAAGGCACTCCAGAACAGGTAGCAAAAACACAAGCAAGTTTCACAGGAGAATTCCTTAGACCTATTCTTAATAAAGCAGGAACTCTCTGATTAATCAAAGAAACAGCAAACGTCACCTAGGAAAAGGATGATAACCAAACCAGATACACAGCTAATTCCAAGTACTCCTGGCTCCTATCAGTTTAAAGATGCATTCGGCAGAGTGATCTACGTAGGGAAAGCTAAAGTATTGAGATCTAGAATAAGTTCATACTTTCAGCCAATTGACAAGCTGCACACGAGAACGCAACAAATGATTCAAGAGGCAGTAAGCGTTGAATGGATCCAAGTCCAAAACGAAGTTGAAGCGTTAATACTTGAACACAGTTTGATACAGGAACATCAACCACGATTCAACGTTCGCCTACGCGATGATAAGAGCTACCCATTCCTTGTAGTCACAACAGCAGACGAATGGCCGAGGGCAATGCTAACACGAGGAAAACTAAAAAAAGGCAACAGGTACTTCGGCCCATATGTGGAAGTTAAAGCAATCAGAGACACCCTAGATCTCCTTCAGAGAACCTTCCCCTTGAGGACATGCACCGAGAATAAATATCGTCGGCACGAAAAATTGCTTAAACCATGCCTCGAATTTCATATAAAAAAATGTTGTGGTCCATGCGTTGACAAAGTTACAGCACAGGAATATCAGCAATTAGTTAGAGACTTATTGCGTTTTCTTGAGGGGCATACGGATGATGTCGTTGAAGACTTACTTACACAAATGAAGACTGCCTCCGAAGAGCAGGATTTCGAAAGGGCGGCTCGAGTTAGAGATAGATTGTTTAACGTCCAAAAAGCAGCAGAAAAACAGGTAATGGTAGGGACACGATCAGAGGATTTTGATGTCGTCTCCTACGTTGACGACGAATTTGAAGCTGCTGCACACGCCTTTTTTGTTCGCAACGGACGTGTACTAGGCCAACGGTCATTTATTATGGACAAAGCAGAAAACTTGCCGACTGGAGTCCTCGAATCGCGAATATTGGAAAAACTGTATATAGAAGCTAACCCCTTGGGTAGCCCTAAAGCAGTATACGTCGGGACCGAACCTCATAATAAAGAGTTCTATGAAACATGGCTCAGCGGGCAGCGCGGCTCAAAGGTTCAAATTCAAGTTCCTAAAAAAGGAAGCAAGAAGACCTTAATGGAAACTGTGCGCCTCAACGCCGAAGACGCATTCAAACGTCACCGCCTAAAACGGCTAGGTGATCACAACAGCAGATCAAAAGCCCTGAACGACTTACAGAAGTTCCTTAACCTTCCAAACTCTCCTTTGCGGATCGAATGCTACGACATGAGCCACCTACAGGGCAGCAATTACGTCGGCTCAATGGTCGTTATGGAAGATGCAATTTTGAAAAAGAAAGACTACAGAAAATTTAAGATTAAAACCATTGACGGAAATGATGACTATGCTGCGATGGCTGAAGTAGTTCGGCGAAGGTTAATCAACCTGCTTAAAGAAGAAAACAGTCAAAATAACGAAACATCGAGTTTCTCTTACCCCCCTCAGCTGCTTCTAGTTGATGGAGGGAAAGGGCAACTATCAGCCACTGTTGCGGTACTAAAGGAACTCAATCTTTTTGACCGGATACCAGTAGCATCACTTGCTAAACGAAACGAAGAAGTATTTCTTCCAGGTAAATCAGAACCAGTAATCCTTCCACGAAATTCAGAATCTTTATATTTATTGCAAAGAATTCGTGATGAAAGCCATAGATTTGCAATTACTTACCATCGTCAACTCAGAAAAAAATCTATGAAAGATTCAGTCCTTGATGGAGTTAATGGGCTTGGTCCTTCTAGAAGAGCACGATTAATCAAGGAATTCGGAAGCATCAATAAAATTCGACAAGCGACGCTCGAAGATCTTTTAGAATTGACGTGGCTACCAGAGGAAGTCGCGAAATCTGTTTATCAAAAGTGTTCAACCCCCAATAAAGTCATATGAGTAACCCTCCACAGAATGCTAAGAACACTTGGGACAAGCTTAGCGAATGGTGGATTAGAGGCATCGAGGATAACGAATCTTCAGAATATGTCGAGATTATTGTTCCACTCGTGGAGGGAATTCTCTCTACGAAAAAAACTATTCTCGACGTAGGTACTGGGACTGGCCTCGTGGCCAAAGAAGCGAAAAGAGTCACGGAGCATGCAACAATAGTTGGAGGCGATATCTCTATGAGGCAATTACGCTATGCCAAAGAATTAACTAGTGGTGTTCAATTCGTCCAACATAGCATTGACGAAATGCCTTATAAAGATGAAAAATTTGATGGAGTAATATGTTCAATGGTTCTCGAACATGTAGAGAGCCTTCTCAAAGCAGTATCCGAAATTGCAAGAATTCTAGAGAAGGGTGGCACCTTATTAATAATTATGAATCATCCAGTATTTCAATCCCCCGGTAGCGGGCCTACCGCACCATACAGTGACAATCCTGATGCCATTTGGGGAATAGGCGATTACCTCACTGAAACAAGTGACTTTGAAAAAATAACCCCTGATCTGGAAGTACTATATGCGCACCGGACCCTAAGCACTTACTTCAATGCGCTCTCCAGAGAAAATTTCATCATTCAGAGTGTGATAGAAAAATCCCTACCCTCAGGGATTTCAGGAATTCCGGAACTCCTAATAGTCTTATGCAGAAAAGTACAATAAATATAAGAAAACTAGAGCCTAGATACAGCTAGAATTGAATATGGCAGAATTTCTAATTATCGGAGGCTACTCAGGAGCCGGTCGATCTGAAGCTGCTAAATGTCTTGAAGACCTAGGGTGGTTTGTAATTGATAATCTCCCAACCGAATTAGTTTCCAAGGTCGCTGAACTAGCTTTAGTAAAAGGTTCCGCTACCAGTAATATCGCATTGGTCGTAGGTGCAGGATCGCCCGAAGCGACGATAAAAGAAATTGACCACTTAGGAGACAGAAAAACTCTTAACGTGAGAACTCTTTTCTTGACTGCGAATATTGAAACGTTAATTAAGCGGTATGAAGAGACGCGGCGTAGGCACCCATTTAAGGATGGCGACGGATTGGCAGAAAAAATAAAATCCGAAATTGATGAGTTAAAAGAACTTCGAGGTTTCGCTGATATTGAGTTAGACACTACCGATCTAAATGTTCACGATCTTTCATCACGCCTCGCTGAACTATTCACTATCGAATCAACAGCGACAACCCTACAAACAAGAATTGTTTCCTTCGGTTTTAAACACGGAGTTCCCAAAGACGTTGACTTGTTGCTTGATTGCCGGTTCTTGCCCAATCCACATTGGGAAGAAAACCTTCGAGAGTTGACTGGCGAGGACACTCAGGTGAGGGAATTCTTATTACAAAAGCAAATTTCTATCCAGTTCCTAACTCATTTGGAATCAATGCTTCAACTGATAATGCCTGCCTATCAAGATGAAGGTAAAAGCTACCTCAGCCTCGCAATCGGCTGCACAGGCGGCAAACACAGGTCAGTTGTAATAGCCAATGAACTCAAAGGGGTTCTCAATTCTCTGGGCTTTGGAGCATCAGTTAGTCATCGGGACATAGAAAAATAAAAAGCCATACCGGTCACTGTCTTTGTGCTCAAGAATCGCTAGCATCACGCTTAGACGATATAGCCCCAATAGGAGGGAAACATGGCCATTCGAGTAGGTATTAATGGGTTCGGAAGAATAGGGAGAAACTTCTTTCGAGCAGCCAAGCTCTCAGGTGCAAAAATAGAATTCGTAGCCGTGAACGACCTCGGCTCTTTAGAAACTCTCGCGCATCTACTAAAAAATGACTCTGTCCACGGCAAGTTCGGAGGATCAGTCAAAGCAGTACGGGGAGGAATTAGCGTTGACGGCCAGAAACTAGCGGTGCTCTCTGAACGCAATCCCAGTGACCTTCCATGGGGTGACCTTGGTATTGATGTAGTTATAGAGTCAACAGGAATATTTGCCGACAAAGAAAAAGCCCAACCTCATATCGAAGCTGGAGCAAAAAAAGTGATTATTTCAGCACCTGCCTCATGTGACGCAACATTTGTTGTCGGAGTAAATGATGACGATTATGACCCAAAGAAACACCATATAATTTCGAATGCATCATGTACTACAAACTGTTTCGTGCCTATGATCAAAGTCCTTGATGACGCATTTGGAGTTCAAGAAGGCCTTATGACCACAACGCATGCATACACCGGTGACCAAGCAATTGTTGATGGGCCCCATAGTGATTTAAGGAGAGCTCGCGCAGCTGCGGTCAACATTATCCCTACAAGCACCGGCGCAGCAAGAGCAACAGGATTAGTTCTTAAAAAAATGCAAGGGAAACTAGACGGAATAGCCATGCGTGTGCCCATACCCGATGGATCAGTTACAGATTTCACAGGAATAATGAAAAAGACACCTTCAGTAGAAGCAGTAAATGAGGCGTTTAAAGAAGCAGCGCGACGGGGTCCTCTCAAAAATGTTCTGGAGTACAGCGAAGAGCCTTTAGTGAGCGCAGACATTGTTGGGTCTCCTGCCAGTTGTACATTTGATGCCGGGCTAACGATGACCCAAGGCAAGCTTGTGAAAATCTGCGGATGGTATGACAACGAATGGGGATACTCGAATCGCTTGATAGATCTGACACAAATTGTTGGGACAAGAAAAACAAAGAAAGCCCGCCGCTAGACAATCGTGAGTCAGTTACCAAATCTAGAAGACTTAGGAGATATCTCTGGGAAACGAGTTCTAGTAAGGACCGATTTCAATGTGCCACTAGATAATGGAATCATTCGCGACGATTTAAGAATAAGAGAAGCCATACCAACCCTAAAATATCTCGTGGACAACGGCGCAGAGGTAACTACATGCACACATCTCGGAAGACCAAAAGGAAAATTTGAGGAAAAGTATTCTCTCGACCCCGTAAGGGTCAGGCTGAATGAAATCTTGCCCGGAATTAAATTACTTGATAACTTGCGATTTAATCCAGGCGAAGAATCAAATGATCCTCGATTCATAGAGCAACTGGTCTCTGGTCAAGATATTTACGTCAATGATGCTTTCGGCGCATCTCACCGAAATCATGCATCAATTACGGGACCGCCTCAACTACTACCGAGTGCTGCTGGTCGCCTACTTCAAAATGAAGTAGAAATTTTGCTTCAGATAAGAAACAAACCCAAAAGACCATTTGTTGCTATTCTCGGCGGATCAAAAGTGAGTGACAAGCTAGGCGTTATTGACGCCCTAATACAGGTAGTGGACAAACTATTAATTGGAGGAGGAATGTGCTTCACTTTCCTCAAAGCACAAGGACAACAGATCGGTTCCTCTTTACTCGAAGAAGGGCAAATAGATTACTGTAAAGAACTCTTAGCATCTGGAGCACCTATTGTGTTACCTCACGATTTCACTGCTATGGACAGTGATGGAAAAATAGGAGATCCCGCAGCTGGAGGTATTGTTCGACAGATGGGAAATAATATTCCAGATGGATGGACCGGGTTGGATATCGGGCCTGGATCAGCGGCAGTATTTGGAGACATAATTCAAGAATCCAAAACTGTTCTTTGGAATGGCCCCATGGGGGTATTCGAAGACACCAGATTTAGTGCTGGTACGAAACATGTGGCTCAATCCATGGCTGAAAATAAGGCCAGTTTTACCGTCATAGGCGGTGGCGATAGCGCTGCAGCTGCGAAAGAATTTAAATTCAACACCGAGATTGACCATGTTTCAACAGGCGGGGGCGCCAGTCTAGAGCTAATAGAGAAGGGTACTCTTCCTGGCATAGACGCCCTCCTGTCGAATCATTAAATTATATTGTAAAGGAAAGATATGGCAGACAGAAAACCCTTGATAAGCGGAAATTGGAAAATGCATCACAACCATTTTGAGGCTATTCAGATGGTCCAAAGCCTCTCGTACCAATTGAACGCTGACGACTACTCCCATTGTGACATATCAGTGCACCCACCGTTCACCGATCTACGCTCAATTCAGACAGTACTAGAATCCGATAACATACCGATCCTCTTAGGGGCTCAGCATTGCCACGAACAGGAAAAGGGGGCTTATACAGGTGAGGTTTCAACTGGAATGCTAGAGAAGCTTAATGTCAAACTGGTGATTGTTGGGCATTCAGAACGACGTGAAATATTTAACGAAACTAACGCACAGATTAATGCAAAAGTAAAAGCAATCTTCAAGCATCACATGACACCAATTCTGTGCGTCGGTGAAACTTTAGATGAGAGAGATGCTGGGGTCGCCAAAGATAAGGTAAAAACTCAGTTAGTTGAGGGACTTCAAGGTATCGGCAAAGATCGTGTAGGAAGCATGATAATTGCCTATGAGCCAATATGGGCTATTGGCACAGGAGCTACCGCTACACCCGGGGATGCACAAGAGATGTGTGCTCACGTTCGAGACTGTATTGGAGAAATTAGCGGAAAAGCAACATCTGAAATGATGAGAATTCAATATGGGGGTTCAGTGAAGCCGGTCAACATCGCAGAGTTAATGTCACAGAATGATATTGATGGAGCTCTGGTTGGGGGAGCAGCTCTAGAAGCTGAGAGTTTTGCCCGCATCGCACAATATAGACTCCAATAAGAGCATCTATTTACATTCTTTGTATCTCAGAAAACACTATTCGTAGACGCATCTTGATAACATCACGATATGACCGCTTTACTAGTCGTAATTGATGTTCTTGTCGCCCTAGCTTTAATCGGGTTGGTTCTGCTTCACAGTGGTCGCGGAGGAGGACTCTCGGACATGTTCGGCGGTGGGTTAGGTTCACAGGCTGCCGGGTCAACTGTGATCGAAAGAAACCTTGATCGGATTACGATTATTCTCGCTTTAGTCTTCACTTTCGTAACTTTGGCACTTGCGCTAATGATGGATGAATAGGTATTACAAAAACTACCCACAAGTCCAGATTTGATTCATGTACGGTACACTAATTCTTTCAACTATGTCGGAGTGGCGGAATTGGCAGA
>DBHP01000009.1:15077-21831 GCA_002295705.1 Candidatus Neomicrothrix sp. UBA825
ACCCTGACATCATGGGGCGGATGGCTGAAATGGGATTCCAGTTGATCCAACGACAACTTTTCCGTAATTTAGCTGATTAATCAATCAACGTAGGAAAGTGCGTTTTAGATAAGTAATAGCTTTGGATCGCGCAGTAGTTGCATCCGCCTAANNGTCGGAGTGGCGGAATTGGCAGACGCGCTAGCTTGAGGGGCTAGTGCCCGTTACGGGCGTGGGGGTTCAAGTCCCCCCTCCGACACGAAAGTTTTGAAATGTGAAATAAAACGTCTGGTTTGTTTCTGTTTACAATTCCGTCTAGTTTTTCGTTCAAGGAAGTGATATTTCAGATTCTGGAGGGATTCTATGCAAAGGAAAATTAGGGCGCACGATGGAATTGCGGGAGCCACATATATGTTGAGTGTGATTCTTGCCGCAGCAACTTCAATTCAATGGCTGTGGCTAGCGGGAATTGTAGCGGGACTTCAGATGATTAGCCCAGTAACGAAATTTTGCCCAGTTTATTTTGTGCTTAACAAGATGATGCCTGAAACAGAGCCAATCCAAAACGGTCAACGTAACTAATCGCTTTGAAGCGCGCAGTAGTTGCATCCGCCTAAGCTCATCAGGCTAAAGTAGGAAAATGGTTGGATACAGGATAGAAAAAGACACCTTAGGCGAAATTGAAGTACCCAAAGATAAGTATTGGGGAGCTCAAACACAACGCAGCATACAGAATTTCGATATAGGCGGTCAGACAATGCCTGTAGCAATCATTGAGGCTTTTGCATTTCTAAAAAAAGCTTCCGCAATAGTCAACGCAAACTTGACTGATTTCTCCGAAGATAAGGCCAAGGCAATAAGTCAAGCCTGCGACGAAATCATAGCCGGAGACCTGCAAGATGAGTTCCCGCTTGTTGTTTGGCAAACCGGTTCAGGTACACAGAGCAACATGAATTTGAATGAAGTTATAGCAAATCGCGCAACTGAAATACTTGGCGCAGACTTTAGGGAAGAGAAACTGGTTAGTGCTAATGATGATGTTAATAAAAGCCAAAGTTCTAATGACACCTTCCCGACCGCCATGCACATGGCAACTTACGAGACGATTGTTGGGAGAACACTCCCGAACATAAAGCAATTGCACGATACGCTCGCATCAAAATCAACGGAGTTTATGTCTGTCACAAAAACTGGCCGCACACATTTAATGGACGCCACCCCGTTAACACTGGGTCAGGAGTTCAGCGGGTATGCAATGCAACTGCAGAGAGGAATTGAAGCAGTCTCTGATAGTTTGCATCGAATCAGGGAATTAGCTCTTGGAGGAACTGCTGTTGGTACCGGATTAAATACTCCCAAAGGGTACGATGTCGCTGTTGCTGAAAAAATATCTGAACTCACAGGGCATCCATTTGTGAGCGCTGAAAATAAATTCGAGGCGCTAAGCGCCCATGATGCCATGGTTGAAATAAGTGGTAGTCTCAAACGCTTAGCAGTAAGTCTCATGCATATTGCAAATAATGTAAGACTTCTTGCAAGTGGTCCACGGTGCGGAATCGGGGAAATTACTCTCCCTGCAAATGAACCGGGTAGTTCGATTATGCCCGGTAAAGTCAATCCAACTCAATGCGAAGCATTAACAATGGTCTGCGCACAGGTAATCGGTAATGATGCTGCTGTAACTGTTTCGGGAACGCATGGGCAATTCCAATTAAATGTTTTTAAACCAGTAATGGCATACAACGTCCTGACCAGCGCTGATCTTCTCGCTGACGCCTCAAAAAGCTTCAACGACAACTGTGCTGTAGGTATAGAGCCGAATATGGAGAGAATAGATGGCCTGCTTTCTCAAAGCCTAATGCTCGTGACGGCACTCAATACACATATCGGTTATTATAAAGCAGCTGAGATAGCTCAAGAAGCACATAAAAATGGGACCACTCTCCGCGAAGAGACGCTTAGATTAAAGTACCTGACAGAAGAAGAATTCGATGAAATCGTACGGCCGGAAAAGATGGTCGGAGAAATAGAGGCATAATGAGTAAAAAATCAATAACAGTAGGAATCGTTTTAATCGTTTTAGGAGTGGTAGTAACTATCGTCTCAGACTCCGGTAGCGCTACGTCACTAATACCTGCCTTCATCGGTATTGTGTTTATAGGGCTAGGTTTTGGTGGAAACTTAAAGCCAGATCTCAGTCACCATTTCATGCATGGTGCAGCGGCCCTATCCTTAATTGCAATTTTAGGCAGCCTAGGTTCTTTAATTGGAAGAGGAAGCACCGGTTGGGCTTTATTCTCCCAACTAATGACAACAATAATCTGTCTCCTCTTTATGGTTACAGCAATACAATCTTTCAAAGCTGCCAGGATTGCAAGAGAAGAAAATCAATAAGAAGCCGGAAACATGGGTGAAGAAATTCTCTGGCCTCCTCAAGAGGAATCCAATGAGTCCAAACTTGAGAGCAGCACTTCGGTAAAGCAGAAACTGCCGCAATTTGATCAGTCAGTGCCAATGGTAAGCCTTGCAGAAGCAGTCAATGAATCAAGTAAATCACGAGGAACTATTCGCAGGTGGATTGCTGAAGGAAAAATAGAAGGTGCAATAAAAACAGACTCGGGATGGCGAATTCCGATATCCTCACTTGTCACCTCCGGTGCATGGGACGGGCAATCCAAACCCGAAGACGGGAGAAGCATTGAAGAAAAGACTGATAAAGTCTCAGAATTAGAAATTGAACTAGTGAGAGTTCGCCTAGAACTAAATTCTGAAAAGAAACTCCGAGAAGCTGCAGAGCGAAATGCGGACGATCTGCGTTTTGCAATGAGGATGCTTACTTCAGGAGAGAATTCCAGACCGCAACAAAGTCCCCAAAGTACAGCATTGCCTCAAAGCAAAACTACTAGCCCTAAGGCAGTTGAAAAATTTGACTTCTCGCCTGCGAGCATCCTTGACGCCGCTAACAAACTGAAGAAGCGACTCTTAGGTTAATCCTCAGGATTTAGGTGCACAATTGAAGGCGGCCCAGCCATAAAAGGGCCAATAAGATCAAGCATTCCAGTTTCGACTCGCCAATTCATATAAGCCTCTTGATCAGAACGCTCGGCCCACTTCTCCCAAAGAAACACTGTGTCGGGTGAATCAGAATTTGAATACGTCTCCACACTCAAGCATCCGTTGAATGCTCTGGTGTCGCTCAGAGATGGAAGAAGAACTTCTAGAAACTCACTTCCTTTTCCATCTAAACATTTAAATTCAAGGTAAACGGTATGTGCCATATTGCATCTTTCTTTCGTAGATCTAACATCAGGTAAAATCTATTCCAATAATCTTTCAGAAATCAAATAGAATTTTCGCAAGCATCTCAATTTCAAAGACTAAGATATATGACAAAGGTTAAAGGATGAGTAAGGAACTAACAGTACAAGAGCTCGAAGACGTCAAACAGGTTGTGTGTGATGAGGTAGACGCTATCTCAGATATTCTTGTAGAGGCGTCACATGCGATCCACTCAAATCCCGAACTAAATTTTGAGGAATATTTCGCTCACGAAACTCTTACAGGAATTCTTGATGACCAAGGGTTAAAACCTGAACGTGGCGCTTATGACTTAGAAACTGCATTTGAAGCTTCGGTAGGGGACGAAGGAGTTTGCGTCGCTGTGCTTTGCGAATATGATGCACTTCCTGAAATCGGTCATGCATGCGGACATAACATCATTGGAACTGCAGGTTTAGGGGCTGGTATCGCTGCATCAAAAGTTGCTCAAAAACTCGGCGGTAGCCTCCGAATACTCGGTACTCCAGCCGAAGAAGGCGGCGGCGGCAAAGTATTTATGGCTGAACGGGGAGCGTTTGACAATGTGGACGCAGCGATGATGGTCCATCCTGCCTCGGCTGATCTAGTCAAGATGAATACAATTGCCATTCAGCGTCTGCACGTCGCTTATGAAGGTCTAGCCGCACATGCTGCAGCTGCTCCACACCGAGGCCAAAACGCTCTTGATGCTGCTGTTCTTGGCTATCAAAATATAGCTGCACTTCGACAGCACATAAGACCCGATGAGCGTATTCATGGAATCTTCCTTGAATCTGGTAGTAAACCTAATATCGTCCCAGAGCACTCATCCATGGAATGGTACGTCCGCTCAAAGAATGCCAAGAGTTTGGAACCCTTAAAAGAACGCGTACTCAACTGCCTTGAGGCAGGTGCCATGGCCACCTCATGCACCATGTCGCATGATTGGATTGAACCTTACTATGCAGACATGATTGATAATGAAACAATCTGTACTCTCTATTCAACCAACGCATCACGCCTAGGTCGTCTTTTAATAGAGCCTGATAATGAAAATAAAGTTGTTGGTAGCACAGATATGGGAAATGTGAGCTACATCGTTCCATCAATACATCCGATGATCGAGGTAGCGCCACATGGAGTTCCTATTCACACGCCAGATTTTGCCAATTATGCTAGAAGTGAAGCCGGAGATAAGGCAGTCATTGATGGTGCAAAAATTATGGCAATGACAGTGGTTGACTTGTGGGGACAAAAGACAAATTTTGAGAAAGCGCATCTAGAGTTCCAGCAAGCATTTCAAACAACTTAAATAAATTAGATCTACTCTAAAGGGGTGTAAATGGAACTTGTTTACAGGGTTCTATGGTCAGATAAGCAAGAGGGCCTGTTTCCATCTGTTGAACATACTTTTCAGGACTGGACTGGAGATGTTGCCCATGAAGTCATCTCAGTTTCAGATGAAGAATTCCAAATTAAAGAATTTCGAAGAAAGGCTCAAGGTGGGAACAGAACAACCTTAAGAGTGGTTTCCCAAAAGGGAGAGCAAATGATTTGGGTAGATGTGGAAAATGAAAATCATAATGGTGATTTGAGCGAGTTAGAGCACCCAAGAGAATTGGTAACTTCGCTCATTAAGACTTCGGAGAATTCTGGAGGAAATCCAAAACGGGGAAAATCTGAATTTCATATGTTGTTGCCTCGACCTACTGACACAAATATTTCACATTTCGTCAAGGAAATATTTAATTCTGAAAGGCCCATCTCTATTATTTGCATTGCTCAAGACCCACTTCATGAAACGGGGAAAACTATTCAAATGGCAAGAGCTATAGCGGAAGGTTATGCAGGTGTATCCCAAGTTCTTTTCTTAGATCAGGGTGGTTTGGCAAGATTCCAAAATTTAGTTGGCTCTAACTATTCTCTAGAGCCAGGAGAATTACGGATCTTTCCTCCAGCAGATCCAGAATTCCGAACTGTCCTAGCAGCTCCTTCGATCCCGGCAAGTGATATTCGCAAAGCCAAATATGAATTGGTCAACAGAAGAGTTTTAAGAACGATACAGCCTTATATGTTGGCTCAACCGCTTCCTGATCTTTGTGAAAATGCCCTGCGACTTCTGCGTGGATTTAATGATCCAACAGATAGGAAAAAACTGGAACGAAAAAATACTGACTTCGAGAATCTGCTAGCTGAAAATCAGAAACTACGTTATAACTTCCGGGACGTATCAGCTGACCTAGAGCACGCTATTGAGGAAATCGAAAACCTTCAGGACCAACTAGCCAGGAAAGATATTCAACGGCGCGAAGCTGAAGAATGGTGGATTCAACGAGCAGATGCACTCGAAGCAAGCCAAGCAGAATCTGAAATGAAACGTGTAGAAATGGAAAAGAGAGCTATCTCTTTCGCATTAAATGAATCTATACAAAAATTCCGTGATGAAGAGACAGAGTCAATAACGTCAGTGAGCGAAGCGCTAACTAAAGGAAAGCAACTACTTGACCATGTAGAAATTGCCGAGAGAGTCTCACTTCGGCTTGATGACTTGGACAATAACCAACGCGCTAAGACGTGGGGTAGAGATATTTGGAAGGCTTTTCTGGCGTTTGAAGCATACGCTCGATCTGGTTTCGCAGGAAACTTTTACCAATGGTGTTCAAGTGGAAATGACTTCTCGTGGTTTTCGCAAAGCACTGCAATTAAAGAATCAGATACCGTCCATAACGATGAGCGCTTATACGCGCAACGCGTGCTGCCGGTTACAGCCGATGTGGACCCGAGGGGCAAAATCTTCATGGAATCTCATCTAAAGTTTCGAGGCTCGATGGCTCCTAGGCTCTATTTCTTTGATGACACCAAAGGAAAGACTCGGAAAGTGCATATTGGAGGAATTGACCCGCATAGTCGATGGGAAAATACGACCACTTAATCAAAATCGGATTCTGCACCCTTATGCCTTCGTAGTGAAACGTTTCTGAAGAGCCCCTAATAACGTTAATGAGGCTAATCCTGCGATGATGATGAGAGCGATAAGTCCTCCAGACGTACCAGTAGAACCAGAACTTGAAACAGTGGTATCAACGATTGCATAGGGTTCGAAACCTGGTTTCGGATCAAGAATATCAAAATTCCAGATAAGCGTTGTGCCTCTGATTTCATCTGCATTCTGTTCAAGAACTTCGCCTGCAATGGTCACAGAAACCACAAATTCTGGCTCGGGGATTCCGAGTGCTTTAAGAAGCATCGCCGAATCAATATCTTCACTGCCTTGCTCTCCTTCACCAGCTACGTCCCCAAAGAGGTCATCTGCCGGGAGACGGAAAGTTATAATTCCTTCAACTTCGGTAATCGGAAACCCGTCATCGTCTTCTACGACGGCAGCGAGGTCTGAAAAGGATGCTGTGAAATTATATCCGCACCAGGAATCGTCTTCGAAAAATTCAATTTCAGCATCCGGTGGTAGGTCAGAAAGCGG
>DBHP01000009.1:22262-23180 GCA_002295705.1 Candidatus Neomicrothrix sp. UBA825
GAGCCGTCTTCATTGACATTTATCTCTAAGTTTGCTTTTATGCATCCAGACACCAGCAAAAGAAGTCCCCCACAGAGAGTCATTGTTGATACTCTAGCCAAGTTCAGCGGTCCGCTTCGTCGGTGCATCTCTTCAGATTAGCTGAATTCAGGTTACGATGCGTTCAAAAATAATATCTGCGAATTCTGCGGTTTCTAGTGTGATCATTAATGGATCGATGATTAGTTCATCGCAATCTTGATTTTCAATGAGCGCCAATATGGCCCCAGCAGAAAGACCAGCAACTGTTGCAAGTAGTGGCCTTTTGTCGCTAGCGTTTGCGGAGCCAAAACGTTCAGCTGCGCTTTTATCTAATGTCCAAGACCACCCAGCTATATTGGATTGTTGCCCTCCCCGGTAGACAATTACCGTTTTGGGTAGGTCTTTAAGTTTCTGTAGTTCAGTTTTTGTCATGAAAGAGGATCTTGTCTCAGGGAACTTACTGAAGATTTCACTTAAATTCTTATCTCTAGTTTCTAGATCCTTCCCAAAGTATCTACAGTGCGTCTTCGAATCATCCCAAATCTCGCGTAGTCTTGGCCAATAGTTTGATGCCCGAAAGTAATGGGATCGTAGTTGCGTTAAGAAGGAATCAATTTCTTGCACTCTTTGAATATAGACATACTGCAAGAAGTTCTGCTTCCGGTCAAGGGACTTTTGTTAGCTCATAGGGTAGTGTCTTCAGAATAGGGGGACATTATGAAGGTAATGCTGACAGGCTCAACAGGTTTTATAGGGGGCCATATCATGAAAGCTTTGGTAGAAGCAGGTCACGAAGTTCAAGCGTTGGTTCGCGATAAGGAAAAGCTTGAAAGCATGAAGTCTATTCAAGGTATTGGAAATGGGGTCGTTGGCGTTCTTGGCGATATGACGGATCAG
>DBHP01000069.1 GCA_002295705.1 Candidatus Neomicrothrix sp. UBA825
TAGTTGACGCATCCTGCCGTAAAATTCTCCAGCATTCAAACTGGAAGCCATACCTACCACGTAAACGTTCCCCCGAATTAAAGTCTCTTAGAAATATTTGTACAGCACTCTCAGGAACATCAGAATATTTCATCACTGACACAATCAACATAGATAACGCTCTACTTGAATTATCGTCAAACCTTAAATATGAAAAGCTACATGCTGAAACCGGAGTCAAAGTATTCTGCCAAATGAGGTTACTGCCAAACGATAAAGACAAACCTTGGAAAATAATTTTTGAAGCGTACAACGATACATACCCAGATAATATTGCCACCTGGAGAGATCTATTGTTTGACACAAAGTTGATCGCTGAATTCGGACTATCCGATCATCTTGATGCGTTACGAAGCTTCATGAGTGAAACTATCGACCTCATAAGTTCAAGCGTGCCCGGTTTAGACCATATAGGATCAGAAGCGACTACCGATACAGCATCGTTATCCATTGATGATGTTTCACTCTTACTTATAGATGGCATTCATATTTGTGACAGGTTACGAGTCCCGGTTCTTGTTCCCAAAGGATTACTAAAACAAAGTATTAGGTTAGCTGCACGCGCTACTCCTGCTGAGAAAGGAGGAATTTCAGCAAATCTTGGAAAGGCGATGGTTGACGTTGACTGGGACTTAGCACTTGGAGACCAGTCACTTTCTGAACAGGAACTTCTTCAACTAGCAGAGTCAAAAACTAACCTTGTTCAAATAAAAGGGGAATGGGTTCATATAGATAATCAACAGGCCGAAATTGCATTAAAGGAATTAGAAAACAGAAGAAAAAATGACCGCTATCTATCCCCTACCGATTTACTAAGAATTACCGCTGAGATAGGTGCAGGGGAAAGTGATTCAGAATTCGAAGCAGCTTTGTTTTCCCCAGAAACTCAAACAGCTGATGATTGGCTTACTGCGCTTATCAATGGTTTACCAGACACTGACCTGACTGAGGAAAATGAATCCAATACATTTCAAGGATCGCTTCGTCCTTATCAAAGACGAGCGCTCGGTTGGCTACAGTTTCTTGGCCGGATAGGACTTGGAGGATGTCTCGCTGATGACATGGGGTTGGGAAAAACACCAACGGCTCTAGCACATATCCAATTAAGAACTACTGAGAAGCCCAACCTTGTTATCTGCCCATTATCAGTAGTCCATAATTGGGAACACGAAGCATCCCACTTCACACCAAATTTAAATGTCCTCATACTGCATGGAGCCAAGCGACCCACAGGAGATGACCTGATAGGGATGGTCAACTCGTTTGATATCGTCGTTAGCACTTACGGAACAGCCACAAGAGATATAGAAACCTTATCAAAGGTAAATTGGGACCTAGTTATCTGTGACGAAGCGCAATTCATAAAGAACCATCAAACCCATGCGGCGATAGCAATACGTCAATTAACTGCGGATCAAAAAATAGCGCTTACAGGTACACCAGTAGAAAATAGGTTGTCTGAGCTTTGGTCAATATTAGATGCAGTAAATCCTGGAATGCTTGGAGGTGTTACTTGGTTCAAAGATAAATTTGCAACACCAATAGAGCAAAAAAAAGATCAGAACGCTTTGATCAAAATGCGTAAGTTGACAGACCCCTTTATCTTAAGAAGAACGAAGGATGATAAATCTCTAGTTCCTGACCTTCCTGAAAAGATTGAGCAAATCGTATGGTCACACCTTACTCACGAACAAGCTGGACTGTATCAAGCTGTCCTCAATGATTTTTTAAAAGAAGCAGAAGCTTCAGAAGGCATGAAACGTCGCGGATTGATCCTTGCAACTTTGACGAAACTTAAACAAATTTGTAACCATCCCGCACATTTTTTAGCGGATGGAAGCAATATGAATGCACGATCGGGAAAAGTTACACGGCTCGAAGAGCTCTTAACTGAAATAAACGAAGCTGGCCAAAGAGTGCTTGTTTTTACTCAATATCGTGTGATGGGCGATCTCTTGTCTGAACACCTTACGAAAACAATCGGGGCGCGACCAGACTTTCTTCATGGGGGAGTCACGAGAAATAAACGTCAAAAGATGATTGATCAATTCCAAAATGAACAAGGGCCACCCGTTCTTTTGATTTCACTAAAGGCAGGTGGAACAGGTCTTAATCTTACGTCTGCGAACAGGGTCATTCATTTTGATCGATGGTGGAACCCGGCAGTAGAAGATCAAGCTACTGACCGGGCATGGCGAATAGGTCAGCAGAAAACTGTTTTCGTCCACAAATTAGTTTGCCGTGGAACACTTGAGGAAAGAATTAATCAGTTACTCATTGACAAAAGAGAACTTGCCTCTCAAAGCATAGGTACTGGCGATGAATGGTTTACTGATATGGGTACAGATCAACTTCGCGAAATATTCTCTCTTAATCTAACAACGGCGGTGCAAGAATGATTAAGCCATCATCACAGCTCGGAGAAAGCATCATGCAACTCATTGCAGCGTACACGAATTATAAAGACCCTCTTGGTCCAGGTGTAGCAATTCAGCGAAAAGGAGCAGTGAAAGACTTCTTCGTTCAGCAAGGCTCGATTTCATTTGAAATCCACGACAAGAGGGAAAGAGCATTTGATGTCGAAATCCATACCACCCCACCTTCGGAGAACGTTCGGCGAGCCGTTCTTTCCGGAAACCTCCATGAAGCAGTACCAAAAGTAGCTGAAATACAAATTCACCACGTGTGCCCTGATTGGGCGACTCCTTGCCGTCATGAGATAGCTGCACTGTTACAGCTTTTGAAAGAATGCGAAGATGATCCACACGTGATACTTAAATGGCGAGGGATAGAACTCGAAAGTGATTCAGTTGATCAAAAAGCACCAATTAAGAACGACAGTTCAATCACCTCACGAAAAAGTACAATCCAGCAACTGCGGGATACCATGCCGGGAAGATTCATAAATTTCAAAGAAGAAAAGAGCAACGAATCTGTGTTAACTCCTGA
>DBHP01000068.1:0-4961 GCA_002295705.1 Candidatus Neomicrothrix sp. UBA825
GACCCCGGACCTTGCGTCTATATGGAGAAGATCGCTGTAGGTCCGTCAGCGAAAGGACTTGTTGATATTAATTTATCACCTACAGAAAATTTAAATGCCATAGCAAAAGCAAAAGGAGAATCAGTTCGAGATTTAACTGCTGTTGTCCTTGATAGACCTAGACATGATGACTTAGTATCAGAGCTTCGCGAAGCTGGTGCAAGAATACGGTTAATACCTGATGGGGATGTCGCTGGGGCAATATCAACCGCGTGGCCTGAGTCGGGAGCTGATATTTTATTCGGAATCGGCGGAACCCCTGAAGGCGTCATAGCAGCCGCTGCGCTTAAATGTATGGGCGGGGACCTTCAAGGCAAACTTTGGCCAAGGAATGAAGAGGAACGTGCTCTAGCAATTGCTGAGGGATATGACCTTGGCAGGACTCTCACCGTAGACGACCTAGTAAGTGGGGACAACTGTTTCTTCGCTGCAACCGGCATAACTGATGGAGATCTACTTCGTGGAGTCCAGTATGAGCGCAACACTATTGTGACCCAATCTCTTGTTATGCGATCTAAATCAGGAACTGTTCGGCTTGTGAATGCTCAGCATGCCCAAGATAAATTAAACGCTATTAGCGATATCAATTACAGCTAGAAAGAGGCAGAAGATGACAGATTTGATGTCAAAAACAGCTCTCGTTACCGGAGGCGGAACGGGCATCGGTTTCGGTATTGCTGCCAAACTATTGGAAGCAAACGCTCACGTCACCATCGCAGGCAGGAGGGAAGACGTCCTAGAAGAAGCAGCTGAAAGGCTTGAGGCGTCTGTTTCTTCTACAGGGAACATCAAAATAGTTTGTTGCGATGTTACTGATGCGATAGCCGTAAAGAATGCTGTTGAAGTTGCTGCAAATGACAAAGGCGCTCTAGATATAGCTGTTGCTAATGCGGGAATTGGGGCTGGTGGACCTTTTCTATCCATGACAGATGAAACGCTGCGGTCGGTCCTTGAGGTGAATGTGATAGGAGCCTTCAATACAATTCAGGCTGCTGCGGAAACGATGCGTTCATCTGGTGGTTCTATTATTGCGATATCGTCAATAGCGGGAGCACTTGGTGGGAGGTTCAGAGCTGCTTATGCATCTAGTAAAGCAGCTCTTGATATGCTCGTCCGGAGTGCAGCGGACGAGCTGGGGGGATTTGGAATTCGCATAAATTCAATTCGTCCCGGTGTCGTAGAATCCGAGGCGACGGCAATGATGTTTGAGCACATGCCTCATATCATTGATGATTATAGGAAGAACATGCCGTTAGGTCGTGTTGGAGAGCCTGAAGAGGTAGGTGATGCTGTTGTGTGGTTGGCAGGGTCAGGTAGCTCCTGGGTAACTGGTCAAAATATTGCCGTTGACGGTGGGCATACTCTTCGCCGAGCTCCTGACCTGGAGCCCGCTATTCGTGCACGCTTGGGTGACGAGGAGTTTTCAAAACTTTCAAAACCTGGGTCTGGGCCCAATGGTTAAGACCTACTAAATTCCAGCAGAAGCTTCAAGTCGCACTTCAGCTCTATGGATAGCTGCTTCAGCATTAAAGTTTGAAGGATCTGACGCAAGATCGTTCTTCGCATTGTCTAAAGATGCTTTTGCCCGCTCAACATCAATGTCTTCAGCGAGCTCTGCTACGTCACATAAAAGCGCCACGTGATTATCCGAAACCTCAACAAAACCACTATGTACGGCTATTCTTTGCACACCTCCATCGCTGAGGGCTACGCGCACTACTGATGATACGAGATTCCCTACAAATGGGACATGTCCAGGTTGAAAGCCTATTTCTCCATCGCTGGTACGTGCGATAACAAGCTCGGCATCTCCCTCAAAGACCACCCTCTCCGGTGAAACTAGCTCTATTCGCAATGACATCAGTATGGTCCAATCGTGTAAGTATTGTTAGGCGTTTGACTCGAGTTCCGCAGCTTTTCTTTCCACTTCCTCAGCTCCCCCTACCATGTAGAAAGCTTGCTCAGGCAGGTGGTCAAGATCTCCCTGTACCAGAGCTTCAAATGAGGACACGGTGTCATCAATGCTCGTAAACACACCCGCTTGCCCGGTAAAGACCTCAGCAACAAACATTGGCTGAGAGAGGAATCTTTCAACTTTTCGAGCACGATCAACAGTTACGCGATCTTCTTCAGAAAGTTCATCAAGCCCAAGAATAGCAATAATGTCCTGCAGTTCTTTGTAACGTTGTAGGACTTCTTGAACCCGTCGAGCAACGTTGTAGTGTCGGTCGCCGACAACCTCAGGTGTAAGAATTGTTGACGTTGATGCGAGCGGATCTACAGCTGGATAGATTCCGAGTGATGCTATATCTCTGCTCAATTCAGTTGTTCCATCGAAGTGGGTAAAGGAGGTGAATGGTGCTGGGTCCGTATAGTCATCAGCAGGCACGTACACAGCTTGCAGAGATGTGATGGATTTTCCACGAGTTGAAGTGATTCGCTCTTGCAACTCGCCCATTTCGTCTGCGAGCGTTGGTTGGTAGCCTACAGCAGATGGCATGCGTCCAAGAAGTGTGGATACTTCTGAACCTGCTTGGACAAATCGGAAAATGTTGTCAATGAACAGCAATACGTCTTGATTTTGGACATCGCGGAAATATTCGGCCATTGTTACGCCAGCTAGCGCAATTCGTAGCCGGACGCCGGGAGGTTCATCCATTTGACCGAAAACTAGAGCCGCTTTATCAAGCACTCCTGATTCTTCCATTTCAAGAAATAAGTCCGTACCTTCTCTGGTTCTCTCTCCTACCCCGGCAAAAACGGAGACTCCACCGTGCTGTGTTGCTACTCGGTTAATCATTTCGGTGATGAGAACGGTTTTCCCTACTCCAGCACCACCGAATAGGCCGATTTTCCCACCTTCTTTATATGGAGTTAAGAGGTCAATAACTTTAATTCCCGTTTCAAACATCTTTGCTGACGGTTCAAGACTGTCGAACGATGGTGCCGGACGGTGAATTTCCCATCTTTCGTCGATGTCAAGTGTACTCAGATCAACATCAAGTGGCTCGCCGATAACATTCCAAACATGACCTAGAGTTACATCACCTACTGGGACTTGAATACCAGCTCCTGTGTTGCGGACGGTGGTTCCTCTAGTAAGTCCATCGGTTGGTTTGAGAGATATAGCACGGACCCTGCTATCCCCGATCTGTTGGGCAACCTCTGCAAGAACTGTGATTGTCTCACCATCTACAATAAGGTCAAACGATAACGCTGAATTAATTTCTGGCAAAGAGTCCTCTGGAAACTCAACGTCGATAACTGGTCCGGCTATTGAAACTACCTTTCCATCTTTAGTTGTTGTGTTTGATTCTGTTACTGTCATTTCTGCTCCTAGGCAAATATATCTATTATCGTTAAACCGTTATTTGTGTATCGTTATCATGTTCAGTAGTTTCTTCGCTACTTCCATCTCCGAGTGCTTCCGCACCACCTACTATCTCCATGATTTCTGTGGTGATCGCATCTTGGCGAGCTCTATTCAAGGCTCTGCTTAGTTTCGTAATGAGTTCCTCAGCATTGTCGGTAGCTGACTTCATTGCTCGTTGTCGGTTAGCATGCTCGGATGCTGATGCATCAAGGAGCGCCGAATACAGTCGAGATTCAACATATCGAGGAAGGAGAGCAGATAAAACTCCTTCAGGTGAGGGCTCAAATTCGAAGAGTGCACGAGAATCAGCATCCCCTCCTCCTTCGGAGGCCACAGTTTGCATTGACTCCAGCGGCAAGAACTTTCGTACCGCTACACGTTGAGTTCCCATTGACACGAATTCTTGATAGGCAAGGATCACTTGATCAACCGCTTCCGAGACGAAAAGATCCCTTACTTTTGTAGCGATAACTCTTGCATCTTCGTATGAAGGCGTATCCGTCATTCCGGAAAAGGAAGCTTCTACTTCATAATTGCGAAAACGGAAGTAGTCGGCGGCTTTTTTACCTACGAGCACAAGTTTGTAGTCTTTTCCTTCGGTTTGAGCCGCCATGATTTCCTTTTCGGCAGCTCTTATCACAGATGAGTTATATGCCCCAGCGAGGCCTCGGTCGGAAGTTATGACAACAAAACCGATTGAAGATACATTCTCAGAGGATCTCAATAGAGGGTCATCAATGCCTACCCCTCCTGCTGCAAGATCTTCAATTACCCCAGTCATTTTTGTAGAGTATGGACGAGCAGCGTTTGCTCTGGTCATTGCTTTGACTACACGGGTAGCAGCAATGAGTTCCATTGCGCGTGTAATTTGCTTCGTTGACTGGACCGAATTGATCCGTCTACGGAGTATCCGCTCTTGACCACCCGGCATGTGTTAGCCCTCGCTATCCTGTCCCCGAGCTATATCAGTCTCCGGGAGAGTTGTGTCTGAGTCAACCATTTCAGTATCTGCATCAGGCTGCTCTTGCGCTTCAACAGAAATACCAGACGAACCATCTGAAGTTTCAAAGTTTTCAGCATATGAAGTAACTATTGAATTTAGAGCATCTTCATCAACTGTGCCGCTTGAAACTATCTCGGATAACAAGCCTGAATGCTGAGATCTGACTAAGTCCAGAAGGCCCTCTTCAAATCTGCTGACATCTTCAACAGGAATATTGTCAAGGTATCCTTGGGTACCTGCAAATAGGGAAACAACTTGCTCTTCCACTTTCATGGGCGAATTGATCCCTTGCTTGAGAAGTTCAGTAAGCCTGTATCCCCTATCAAGTTGTGCTTGGGAAACCGCATCGAGATCTGAACCAAAAGCAGCAAACGATTCTAACTCACGGAATTGTTGCAAATCAGATTTTAACGTACCTACTGCAGTCTTCATTGCTTTGATCTGAGCAGCCGAACCAACTCGAGAAACGGAGATACCTACATCAACTGCAGGACGTACACCAGATTTGAACAAGTCGTCTTGAAGGAAGATTTGACCATCTGTAAT
>DBHP01000068.1:5284-6798 GCA_002295705.1 Candidatus Neomicrothrix sp. UBA825
GAAATAACATTTGTAGGGATATAGGCGGATACATCGCCTGCCTTGGTTTCAATTACCGGAAGCGCAGTGAGACTCCCTGCGCCTAAATCGTCACTCAATTTCGCAGCACGTTCAAGAAGTCGGCTGTGTAGATAGAAGACGTCCCCGGGGTAAGCTTCGCGTCCCGGAGGCCGACGAAGCAATAAAGCCATCTGCCTATAGGCCTCAGCTTGCTTAGAAAGATCATCATAAACTACTAGTGCGTGCTCACCGTTATCCATCCAATGTTGACCAACTGCACAACCTGCATAAGGTGCTAAATATTTGAAGGGAGCTGGGTCTGACGCAGGAGCAACAACAACTACCGTGTATTCCAGTGCGCCAAATTCTTCAAGAGTAGCTACTGTCTGTGCAACTGTTGATGCCTTTTGACCGATCGCAACATAGATGCATTTCACTCCCAGTCCTCTTTGATTGATTATCGTGTCAATCGCAATGGTAGTTTTTCCAGTTTTCCTATCTCCAATGATTAACTCTCGTTGGCCTCTCCCGACTGGGATCAATGAGTCAATAGCTTTGATACCAGTTTGCATAGGCTCATGAACAGGCTTCCTACCAATAATACCTGGAGCCTGAACTTCCATGCGTCTGGACTGAGCTCCGGTTATTGCGCCTTTCCCATCTATGGGATCACCAAGAGCATTTACCACTCTTCCGAGCATTGCATCACCGACTGGCATTGAGAGAATATCGCCTGTTGAACGCACGGGCTGACCTTCTTCAATTTCTGTGGATTCGCCAAGAATAACAGCTCCAATGGTGTCCTCATCTAGGTTTAATGCCAAACCAACGATGCCACCTTCAAACTGCAGCATCTCGTTAACAGCTGCATCAGGTAAACCTGATACTCTGGCGATGCCATCCCCTACTTCAACAACTCGACCAACTTGGCCAGAAGCCAAAGAAGGTTCAAAGCCATCTAAGTTCTTTCTTATTGCTGTTGCAATATCTTGTGTATTTATCGTGAGCTCTGCCATATCTAAAACGCCTCTCGAAGCTGCTTAAGTCTTGTTCTGACTGTTCCATCAATTACTTCATCTTCGATCTGCACAAGCAGACCTCCCATTACTGACTCGTCAATAATGACTTTCATTTCTACATCCTTACCTGTTGCAGACTTGAGTGCAGCCGCCAGCCTTTGCTGTTGGTCTGAAGATAGATCAACTACTGAGTAAACCTCAGCAACAGCTTTATCTCGTGATTCTGCTCCCAAACCAACTACCTTGTCAGCGATAGCTTTGATATCGCCTCCCATACCCGCTGCTACGATCATAGATACGAGCGCTACAGTGGTTTGAGTTGCTTGCCCGTCAAGAAGGTCTTCCACTATTTGCTGTCTTCGCGTTGAAGGAATGGAAGCATCACTGAGCGTGGACTTTAATTCCTCAGAGGACTGGAGCACTTGCGAGAATCGGTATATCTCATCTTCTACCTGTTCTGCGTTACTTTCCGCTGAAGCTACAGCCAATATTGCT
>DBHP01000019.1 GCA_002295705.1 Candidatus Neomicrothrix sp. UBA825
ATCGCAGTGTTCTAATGTCTAGGCATGGAACTTTCATTACAAGGAAAAATCGCGCTGATATCAGGCGGGTCTAAAGGTATAGGAAAATCGATCGCAAAGACATTCGCAGAGGCTGGGGCCAAAGTCATGATCACTAGCCGAAAAGCAGACGTGTGCGAAACCGCTGCTGCGGAAATAGGGAATGGCTGTGTGTGGGAGGCTGGAAACGTTGGTGATCCGGAGCATATGGAACAGGCAATTGGTCGATGTATCTCGGAGTTAGGTGGTGTAGATGTGTTGGTGAATAACGCTGCCACGAATCCGTATGCGGGGCCGATGATTGACGCTGATCTCCCACGATGGCGAAAAACCATTGACGTCAACATGACCGCACCATTCGCGTGGACACAACTAGTCTGGCAGAAATATCAAAAGGACAACGGTGGCGTTGTTCTCAACATTTCCTCAGTTGGCGGTCTAGAAACCAACCCGATGCTGGGCGTTTACGACGTTACCAAAGCAGCATTAATCCACATGACGAAGCAACTCGCTGCAGAACTCGCACCCGGAGTACGAGTCAACGCAATCTGCCCTGGATTAATCAAAACTGATTTCGCCCGCATGCTATGGGAAGGAGATGCAGGCGATATGGTCGCGCAACAATACCCACTCAAACGGCTGGGTGAAGTTGAAGATATTGCTGGTGCCGCACTGTATCTTGCAGCTGACACAGGGAGTTGGATAACCGGCCAGGCACTCGTCTTAGATGGCGGAGGACAAATTAAATTCTAGCTCGTTGGAGCTGTGAGTGGCCATGGATTCTGTTGCTCCCACAAATGAGCAAGATCCAAAATCGCTCTATCAGAATGCTGCACCCCAATGATTTGCACACCGACAGGCATCTCATCAACCAACCCGGCAGGAACTGAGATCGCAGGATTGCCTGAAATATTGGCTGGGATGGTCAATGCTCCGTTATTGCCAGCTGGAGTCTTCTTCCCATCGACACGGGTATTGGACTCAATGTGAGCTGGAAAGGCAATATCAGGGTTCGATGCGCAGATAATAAAATCGGTTTGGTCAAAAACAGCGGCCATACGCTCGTTCGCAGCTGTCCTTCCCTCCTCGACTCGAGCTGCAATATCAAGGTTGTAGCGTTCGATACCCATGCGAACACCAAACGCCATAGACTTCGTCATGTCCTCTTCACAAGTAGGCCACCTCTCCCCTAACTCCTTATATAGGCCAACTTGATTGGCGATAGCCCACTCCCAATCAATAGGGGGCAAAGAAACAGGAACATCAACTTGTCGCAACCCAGCTATTGCAATGATTTCTGCTGCGACCTCTTCAACTACCTTCCGTACTGCGTCACTAATAATCGCTGACCCCAAATCCGGTGACACAATAACCCGCGAACCAGCAAAATTAGTTTGTCCAAGTTGGGATTCCCACCCAACCTCTTTGGGAAGACTATATGGATCACGAGGGTCAAAACCAGCACACACGTCATACCAACGGGCAGTATCACGAACAGAGCGAGACACACACCCACTCACCACCGTCAACGGGCCAATACCTGTGTACGGGCCACGAGGAATACGGCCAGCCGTGCCCTTCATCCCAACAAGACCACAAAAACCTGCAGGAATACGAATGGAACCTCCACCGTCACCACCTGTTCCAAGAGTCACGATCCCGCCAGCAACTGCGGCGGCGCTCCCACCAGACGACCCACCAGGCGTCAGCTTACGATTCCAAGGATTAGTAGTAACCCCATTTAGTTTGGTTGTAGAGCAGTTCAGTCCTCCAAATTCACTTGCTGTTGAAAGACCGATTAGGTTTGCCCCTGCATCCTTCAACCGTTGAATCATCGTTCCATCAAATTGCGAGACCCTGTCTTTAAAAACTAATGAAGATCCAGTATCGGGCCAGCCATTGACATTGTGGAGTTCTTTGACTGCAATTGGTACGCCGCCTAAAGGTAAAGAGATATCTGCATTTTCTGCGCGAAGCAAAGCACCTTCCTTATCTATGTAAGAGAATGCGTTTAAGGAGCTCTTTTCAATTGCTGAGAGAACCGCTTGAATCTCATCTTGAGGCGTCCGTTCACCTCTTCGAAATGCCTCAACCAAAGAAATTGCATCGTTCTTCCAACTGTCACTCATAAAACATCACATTACTACCTTGCTGGTTTCTCTGCGGTAGATTGTCTCAATGGATAGCTGGCTTGATGAGATAGACCTTGATGTAACAGGTCCACCAGTATCAATGGGTGTTCGTAAACTTGGTAACCGTCCTTGGACATTTACGGATGCTTTTACAAACGATGAACTTGCATTGAAGTTACAACTGTCGGAGGACATGTCTAAGGAAGTTTTTGTTGCAACTAATGAGACTGAGCTGGCAGGTAAAGCCGTCCTTGCGCTGATTCAAAAAAGTGGAGTCAAAATTTTGAACTCGCATTCGGGTCATTCTCTCGAGAGGGCCGGCTTATCTGTTCAGGAGGACTTGTGCTTGATGAACAGAACTTCAGAAGGGTGGATTTTGAAAGCTGCTTCGCTTTGTTTTCCGTCTAGATGGCAATTACGCGAAAAGATTGGTAAGGATATCAGTCATATACACGGGCCTGTTGAGGGTTATGAAGAACACCTCTCGAAGAGGGTTAATAATTTCTTTGACCGGCTTGGAGATGAACCTGTATGGAGAAGAAATTGGTTTATTCACCCTGATAACAGCCTTTATCAACCGCAGCCTCCGGTAAACGGCGATCCGATAATAGCGTTTGGTGAAATAGGTGAAAAGCTTTTTGTTCGAAGTGAAAGGCAGACACTGCAGCACTTGGATATACCTGGATGGATTTTATTCACAATACGCGTTCAACGAACTCCGCTTAAAAATCTAATACTCACACGTAAAGGAGAATTCCAAAAGTGGATCTTTGAAGCCCCTGAATCTCATCATGATCACAAAGGACTTATTATTGAGCAAGTAAGTGAAATTCAAAAAGCACTGATTAATTAAGTCATTTCTTTGAACCTTTTGAATTGTTTGGGCAGAATAGGATATGGCTGAACCTCTAGTATTGCGTAGTGATCTTGATGGTGTTGCAACACTCACGCTCAATCGGCCAGACAAACTAAATGCTCTCAACCCAGCATTATTCGTTGAGTTTCGGGAACATGTTCATGCAATCGCTGATGATGAGTCAATAGGTTGCGTGATAGTTACTGGATCAGGGAGGAGTTTTTGCGCCGGACATGACCTTGGCGCTATTGCGACCAATGAACACGCCCCATCAAAGCATTTCGAACCCGAAACCGTTGACGCGCTTGAACAGCTTCCGCAGCCTACGATTGCGAAGATTCGAGGCCATTGCTTCACAGGTGGTCTCGAATTTGCTTTGGCATGCGATTTCTTAGTTGCGGCTGAATCAACAATGTTGGGGGATACGCATGGTCAGTGGGGCCTGGTGCCTATTTGGGGGATGAGTCGTCGACTCCCCGAACGGGTGGGTAGGTCAACAGCGAAAGAACTTATGTTTACGAGTCGTCGTATTTCTGGTTCTGAGGCTGCTGAAATAAAATTGGTTGACCATGCTGTTAAAGATGATGACTTAGATTCGTTTGTTGATTCGTTGGCTCGTGAGATTTGTGCGAATTCGTGGGATACGAACCGGATCGCAAAAAGGTTGATTGCCGGCGGGGATGAGCGTTCTCGTGAAGAATCATTGCTGTGGGAGCGGACACAACCCTTTGGCATGCCTCAAGATATGCAGGAGCGAATGAACCGAGGCCGCTAATTAGTCGGGGAAACCTCAGCGAGAAATTCAAGTAACGCTGTGTTCGTTTCCTCAGGCTTTTCTTGTTGATTCCAATGCCCGGCTCCGTCAATAAAGGACAAGCGTAGATCTGGAACATACTGAGATTGGAATGCAAGCATCGGATGTGTTTCATCTACGGGCCCTGAGCTAGCTAAAACCATGTCTCTGGTGCCTGTCATGAATAGAGTTGGGACAGTGATTGGTGCATGTCGCCATGGTTTGGTCAGTTCCCAGTTTCGGTGAAGATTTCGGTACCAATTGAGACCTCCGGTATATCCGCTTCGGATGAATGCTTGGGCGTATGCATCAAGATCTCCTTGTGTAAGCCATGGAGGTAAGCTATCAGGGACCTCGCCTTGGATGAAGCCACTGCGTTCTTCGCCAAGGTCTAGTGTTGTGATGTCTATGTCTCCTGAGGCGATCCAAAGGATTTTTCGCATGGTGTTTATAGGGTCTGCCTCGAGTTCTTTTTCTGCGTCTCCT
>DBHP01000063.1 GCA_002295705.1 Candidatus Neomicrothrix sp. UBA825
ATTGGATGTGCAGTCCAAACAGGCGTTGGTTCTGTATTTAATAGTGCAAAGGTTGAGGTCGGGTCAACTGTACTTGTTACAGGTCTCGGGGGTATAGGAATATCAATAGTGCAAGGTGCTCGAATAGCAGGTGCAGAAAAGATAATAGTTTCTGACCCAGTTGCAGAGAGAAGGGAAGCTGCTTTACATTTTGGGGCTACCCATACAATCGACCCTTTAAACGACGAACTACTTCCCAAAGTCATGGAGAAAACAGCAAATATAGGAGTTGACTATGCATTTGAAGCCGCTGGGGTGGCATCGCTAGTGGATGATTGTATCAATGCCTCAAGAATAGGAGGAAGCACGATTATTGTCGGTGTTGACGCAACACTAGCAACCGTTCCTATTCTTCCCGTTATGTTAGCAACAATGGGAAAAAAAATCATCGGCTCTCTTTTAGGGGATTGCCATCCTCAAAGAGATATTCCTCGTTTTGTGAACCTATGGAAATCAGGAAAGCTAGATCTTGATGGAATGATCAGCCACCGAATTACATTAGATGAAATTAATGCAGGGTTTGAAAATGTGCGTGAAACAAGAGGGATACGAACAGTTGTAGAGGTAGCTACAACATGACTACTTCATCCAGCGAATTATTAGATCTAACAGGCAAAGTTGCCATAGTAACCGGAGGTAGTCGCGGGATAGGAAGATCTATTGCCAAAACATTTGCCGTCCACGGTGCGGAGGTTGTCATCACAAGTAGAAAACTTGATAGCTGCCGAGACACTGTTGAAGAAATAATTGAAGCTGGAGGAACGGCGCACCCAATAGCAGCTCACATGGGAAACTTAGATGATATTGAGGAACTCGTTCTCGCAACCCATAAGGTGTTCGGAGGGATTGACATCATAGTGAATAATGCGGCAAACCCATTAATGAAAGGTGTTGGTGAAATAACACCTGAAGCATGGGAAAAAGCCATAAACACAAATCTCCGTGGCCCTGTTTTTCTCGTTCAGCACGCTCTTCCATATCTTGAAAAAAGCACTGGAGCATCCATTATTAATATTCTAAGTAACGCGGCTTATATGTACGCAGCGCACCACTTACTGTACCCAGTAGCTAAGTCAGGTTTAGAAGCAGCGACCCGTTCAATGGCTGCTCAGCTAGCATCTAGCGGTATACGAGTTAATGCGCTTGTTCCTGGAACTGTAGATACCGACATGGTCAGAGCTATGCCCGAAACCTTTCAGAAAGCATCAGCAAAAGCTTCATTACTCGGAAGGGCGGCTGATCCAGAAGAGATGACCTTAATGGCACTCCTTTTGGCATCCAATGGAGGAAGCTTCATGACCGGCCACACCTATTTCGTTGATGGAGGACAGAGTTACAGGTGACAATTTTGAGCATTGCAAGAAAAGCTGACTCATTATATGACCAACAAATTGTTGATATCAGTTGGTTAGAATTCACCCTTTCATTAACACTTGTTGTTCTAACACTCTTACTTTCTCTTTTACTTAGGTTACAAATTGAAAATTTGCTATTCGTCGCATCTGTGAGAGCTGCATTACAACTACTTGCGGTAGGTCTTTTCTTTACAGCTATTTTTGATCATAAGTTCGCAGAACTCTGGTCATGGCTCTGGGTTATTATTATGGTCTTATTAGCCACTGAAATTATTCGCAGACGTGTACCAACTGTTAAAAGATTATCGCCAGTTGCTCTGATTGCGATTACAACTTCAGTTGCAATGGTTGTGACTGTCGTCTTCCTCTTTGCGGTCATCGATTACACCCCTATTAATATTGTGGTGGTTTCGGGTATTACGATCGGCAACATCGTCCCTTCCGCAGTTCTTGCAGTTCAGCAACTGAATATACAACTAACGTCTCGTCGCCTGGAGGCTGAATCCTTACTTGCATTAGGGGCTGATAAATCGATTCTCACTAAATTCCTCGCACCTCAAGTCATCAAAACTGCCATAACCACACAAATAGAAAGAACGAAGGTTGTTGGATTAATAGCTTTACCTGGGGCAATGACCGGTTTGCTATTAGCAGGTGTTGAACCAATGGATGCTGTGCTCCTACAGCTAATAGTCATGTATATGATTCTTGGATCAGCAACCATTACAGTTTGTATGATTGTATGGTTTGGATTGAAGCTGTCGCTTACTAATGACTTACGGTTTATATCGCAGAATAACGATACTTAATTTCTGGCATTAAGAAAGTCATTTATATCGTGAGCAATCTCTGAAGGAGATTTCCCCACAGTGTCAAACTCCACAAACTGTTTGTAAACGTCTTCACGGATAGCCAATAATTTAGAAATTGCATCATAAGGGTCTTCAACGTCAAGGAGTGGCCGAACTCCAACATCTCCGGATCTAGTTAATCGATTCACGACTTCTCCCGGATTAGCTGTCAAGCAAAAGATCTCTCCGGAGTTTTCTAGAACTTTAATATTGTTAGGATCCATAACGGCGCCTCCTCCAGTAGCAATAACTACTTTTGCCCTCTTGGCTACCTGTAAGATAATTTCTCGTTCACATTGTCGGAAATATTCTTCCCCATGGTTTTCAAATAACTTGTTGATTGGTCCGAATTTCTTTATTATTTCTTCGTCGGTGTCTACAAACCCAATGTTGCGTATCAGTGATAATTCCTTACCAACAGAGCTCTTACCTGTCCCCATAAATCCAGTTAAAACGATATTTCTCACCACAATAAATCTCCTAATAATAAGTGTATGTATCTGACATGGTTTGTGCATGTAATTTCAACTACCGAAACAATCAAGCTAGTTTGGTTAAGTGATCACAGGAATTCATCATGTCGCCATATCGGTACCTGACTTAGATAAAGCAATTGACTTCTATCATAAGATTCTCGGATTCTCCAAGATATTTTCCAATAGTTGGTTTGGTGATAGGGAGCAAGCCGATCAAGTTATTGGTCTAGAAAGGACACACGCAAAAGTTCAAATGCTCAAGGCCGGTAACGCATATTTAGAGTTATGGGAATATATAAAACCTAAGCCCGAAGTGCAGAGATTTGACTACTCACCAGCAAATCACGGAATCGCTCATATAGCTTTGCAAGTAACTAACATTCACGATGAATTCGCACGTTTGAGTAAATCAGGCATGACTTTTCACCAAGAACCCGTAGATCTAGGGAACTCCTATGCAATTTACGGAAGAGATCCCTTTGGCAATATTATTGAACTTTATGAAGTAACAGGGGAACGAGCAATATAGAGCAAATGCTCTTTTGTCATGTCTTTAATCGTTTAATTAATCAACAAACGCAATTTTTTCATTTAATCTAGCTACGCTCAGCTTCGGAAGGTTGCCAGAGCGGACGAATGGGGCGGCCTCGAAAGCCGTTGTGGCGCTTTGCGTCACCGTGGGTTCGAATCCCACACCTTCCGCCAAGTTTAATTCTGTTTCGCCCGTGTTTTCCTTAGGAGCGGATCCGCTGTAGCAAGAGCTTTATCTGCTATTCGCAGCACCCTTCCGGCAGCTCCAGGAGTAGAGCTGTCAACAAGATTTCCCATTACTTGAAGAGTCATATTTGCCATAAACTGATTTGCTACAGCGACGCGTAAACCTGATCGAAGGATAAAAGGATGACCTATCAGATATGAAAAGCGCCGACCAGTTCTCAGAAAGCCATCAAATCTTTCTCCTATTATCCTGTCATATTCTGTTGGTGCGGTTGACGGATTTTGAAGAAATAAGTCGGATATGAGCATGCCTGATTCAAGACTGTAATCAATTCCTTCTCCATTCATAGGATTTATAAGTCCGGCAGCGTCGCCAACCGCAACCCAACCTAGGCCATGACGCTTTTGCGCAGTCATTGGTAGACGCCAAGCTCTAGGTTTTTCCAAATATGGCCCAACTTCCCATTCATCAGCAATCAGGTCTCTGTAAATATCACACAACGTGTTTAAATTAAGCTTCTTAAAACCTTTCATTGTTGAAAGAGCACCCACACCGAGATTGACCGTTCCATTTCCTGTCGGGAACATCCACCCGTAGCCAGGGATAGGCGTCCCATTAGAATCTCTCATTGCAAGAGAAGCTTCGAGGTACTCATCTGCATGTCTTGGGCTCTCAACATAAGTACGAATGGCTATTCCATAGGGCTCATCTGTTTTCCTTTCAGTCCCAAGCATTCTCGCAACTTTCCCAGGAGCGCCGGATGCTGCTACCACTAATTCAGCAGACCACTTATCTGATCCGGAGATAACTCCGGTTACCGTATCTCCATCCAAATCGGGTAGAGCCTCTGTTTCATAGAAGATCTTTGCTCCTGCCTGTGTTGCGCTTTCAAGGAGATGAGAATCTAGTTCTTTGCGTGTCCAGACTGCTCCATATGGCGGAAAACTTCCACCGC
>DBHP01000102.1:0-28441 GCA_002295705.1 Candidatus Neomicrothrix sp. UBA825
AGCTCCAGCAAAGAAAGCTCCAGCTAAGAAAACAGCTGCGAAGAAAGCTCCAGCAAAGAAATCGCCGTTTGATAAGAAGTTCTTAGCGACTCAAAAAGAGTCCCTTCTGCTTGAGAGAGGCAAATATGTGAAGTCTGCGGCATCTTTCAAAGCAGAGGCTGACTCTTTAATCGAAGGGCGAGAGCCAGGAGATGTTGATTTTGGAGAAGAAGGCGGAGAAGGTGACACCTTAGCAGTTGAACGAGAGAGAGATCTTGCATTGAGTGCTCATGCCCAGCAAGCAGTTGATGAAATTGATGCTGCTCTTGAGAGATTAAAGAATGGAACGTATGGAATTTGCGTAGTTTCCGGCAAGAATATCCCTAAGGAAAGGCTACGAGCAATACCTTGGGCAGCAGAGAGAGTCGAATACAAGGTGGGAGGAATGGGGTTTAGATAAAACCCCATAGGGCTCGTAGCTTAAAGCAGTAACCTAAGTAATAAGGAAAACTGCCTTAAGATTAGAAAGCAAACAAATGCACAAGAAGATTCTATTTTTCGTCCTGCCATCTCTTGTAGTTTTGTTGCTTGATCAAGTAACAAAATCGATTGCTGTAGCCAAATTAGATCCCAGCGAACCGGTTGAATTGTTTTGGACACTGCAACTCAACTTAATTCGCAACGCTGGCGCATCATTCTCAATCGGGGAGAATCTCACGCCGATAATAGCAACGATTGCAATAATAGCTTCAGTAGCGATTGCGTATTTGGGACTCGCCGAAACCAATCTAAAAGTTAAATTTCTATACGGTATTGTTTTCGGAGGAGTACTAGGCAATGTCACAGATCGGATTTTTAGGGAAGGTGACGGTCTTCTAAGCGGAGAAGTCGTTGATTTTATCGATCTGCAGTGGTGGCCGATATTCAACTTTGCTGATATGGCTCTTGTTATCGGGTTACCATTACTACTTTATTACCGGTACCAAGTTGAGCGGGATCTGGCGAATGGTTGATGATAAAGTTCATTATCGCCTTTCACCACACCATGATGGAGAAAGGGTGGATCGCGTAATAGCGTTCTTCTCGGGCCTCAGTAGGTCCAAGGTTTCTGATTTGATTTCTAAGCGACTGATATTGCGCAATGGAATTCCAATCAAAAGAGGTTCAGAGATAGCTCACACGAACGATATGATCAGCATGTCAAACTTCTCAAATGAAGTCGTTGAAGAAATAGCTTCAGACCCTTCAATAGACTTCGGGGTTGTTTTTGAAGATGATTCTGTAATAGTCATAAATAAGCCATCAGGTTTAGTCGTCCACCCAGGTTCAGGTATAGCCGATGGAACGTTAGTGAATGGATTAGCAGCCCAGTTCCCTGATTTGAGAAAAACTGGGGACCCTATTCGGTTGGGTCTAGTTCACAGACTAGACAAAGGGACTTCAGGGTTATTAATTGTTGCACGAACATCTGAAGCTTTACACAATCTAAAATCTCAGATGCAGAAGAGGCAAGTGCATCGTCAATACTTCGCGATTGTTTCAGGCCATGTTGAATCTGACAAAGGCGTGGTTGATGCTCCGCTAGGAAGAGACCCCAAAAATCCTCTCAAAAGAGCTGTAATCCAAGGCGGGAAATATGCTCGTACTCACTATGAAATAGATCAGAAACTAGAATCTCCTTTTAAAATTTCTACGTTGAGTTGCAGGCTCGAAACCGGAAGGACACACCAGATCCGAGTCCACCTAGCGGCAATTGGGCATCCAGTTCTTGGCGATGAACTCTACGGAGGTAGAACATCTTTTAACCTTGATAATCGCCTTGCGCTACATGCTCAAATGCTGAGATTTTCGCATCCAAAAACAAATAACCAGATGAACTTTGAATCTCCTATCCCTGATGAGCTAATGAAAATGACGGACACTTTTGCATGACGATGGAACCCGTAATCCCCGACTATACGAGCGCATGTTTAAGTAACATCGTTCCAGCACTTTTGGAGCATCCGGTAATCGGGTCCGGCTGGCTACCTGATGAAGTCCTTTCTGCTGAAAAGATAGTGCTTCTTTTGATTGACGGACTCGGCTTTGAAAAATTTAAAATTTCTGAACAAAGAAATCTAGTTCCTAATCTGACGAAAATGAATCAAGGAAGAATCATGACTGTAGCGCCAACTACCACAGCTACGGCCCTTACCTCTTTGACTACAGGACGGCCACCCGGAGAACACGGGGTAATCGGTTACAAGATCAGTGTTGGAAATCAGATCCTTAACTCACTTCGATGGACGACCGGAAGTGGAGTAGCAGTGAACGAGATAAATCCAAGTTCGTTCCAACCTGTACCTCCATTCTTAGGGGAAAAGATCCCTGTGGTATCTCCGGCTGAATTTAGAAATAGCGGTTTTACAGAGGCTCACCTTCGCAACACAATCTATGAGGGGTACTTCCTAACAAGCAATATCACGCATCACATTGCGCAATGTCTAGATCAAGATAGTCGACTCGTCTATGCATATTACGACGGGCTAGACAAAGTAGGTCATATTCACGGAACGGGCCACTTTTACGATGCCGAGATATCTTTCGTGGACTATCTGATTGGGTGCATATATGAAATGCTTCCGAGAGGAACAGCTTTGATCGTAACTTCAGATCATGGAATGGTCGACGTTGGTGATTCTGTTATCGAAATCAATGATTCGCTCATGCAACGAACTGATACTATTTCTGGTGAGGCGCGATTCTTGTGGTTTCATCCTGCGCGGGGCAACAGTGAGAGTTTGTTTCAAGATTTACAAGATTTGTACAGTGATTGTGCTTGGGTGCGAACTAAAGACCAGATACTTGATGAAGGGTGGTTTGGAAGGCAGATTTCGAGCCAAGCAAAGGAGAGGCTTGGCGAAATTGCTCTATTAGCAAGGGATCCCATTGCTTTCGTGGATAAAGAAAATCTCGGTCCGAAACTAGTTGGTCGCCACGGATCGCTAACTGAAACGGAAGTTTATGTGCCATTAATCACTTCATTCAAAGACTGATCCGTGATGCCGCTTGCTGTAGCATGTCAGTATGGACGAAAAAACACAACACGTAAAAGCTGAACAAGCTGAGATTGTAGAAAATGAAAATAAGTCAAGCGAATCAGACGGCGAGTTCATAGAGCAACCTGCGAAAGTGATGAGAGTGGGTTCAATGCTTCGACAGTTACTAGATGAACTGCGTGAAGTGAAATTAGACGAGGGAAGCCGTGATCGGATGCGAGATATATATGACACTTCTGTTCAGGAACTAGGTTCAGCCCTTTCTTCAGAATTGAAGAAAGAGTTAGACCGCATAACTTTGCCTTTTGGCACAGATGAGATTCCGAGTGAAGCGGAACTTAGGGTAGCTCAGGCGCAACTTGTTGGGTGGCTTGAGGGTCTCATTCAAGGCATTCAAGCAACGCTTTTCGCTCAACAGATGGCTGCGCAACAGCAATTAGCGAATATGCGCGCTAGCGGTGAGCTACTAGCAGGTGCAAGCTCCGAAACCGAACCCTCCCAAGATCAGCAAGATTCTCAAGACCGACCCGGGACTTATCTCTAGCCATTGGCGTATTCGCTAATCTTGTTGTAAATATATTAGGACTACAAATGACAAATATGTAGTTTGTCAGAGCCCAACAACAGGATTTAGTATCTGGTGTCTAATTCGTTCACACATCTTCACGTGCATACTGAGTACTCGATGCTTGACGGTGCGTCACGGCTTGATGAAATTGTTAAGGCAGCTGTAAACGACGGTCAACCGGCTTTAGGAATAACTGATCATGGGAATATGTACGGAGTGCTTCCTTTCTATCGCGCATGCAAGGAAGAGGGCATAAAACCAATTATCGGAACTGAAGCCTATATGGCATACGAATCTCGATTTGAACGACCGAGACGTGGGCGTGGGAAAGCTTCAGAATTCCCCGACTCAGGAGGAAATACAGATGAGGGCAGAAAACTTTATTACCACTTAACCTTGCTTGCTGAGAATAACACTGGATATAAAAACCTAATACAGATAGCCAGCCGCGCCTACATGGAGGGCTTCTATTATAAGCCAAGAGTTGACTGGGAAGTCTTAAATGATCACAGCGACGGTGTCATCGCTACAACAGGATGCTTAGGCGGTCAAGTTCTGCAGTCACTCCTAAGAGGTGATGAAGCGGAAGCATTAGACAAAGCTGGAAGACTTCAAGAGATCTTTGGCAAAGATAATCTCTTCGTAGAACTTCAGGATCATGGTATTCCTGAGCAGAAGCAAACAAACCCGGCATTAATGAAAATTGCAAGCAAACTCGGAGCTCCTCTGTTAGCAACTAACGACTGTCATTACACCCATCAACATGATCACATCGCCCACGATGCTTTGTTATGCGTTCAAACCGGTTCGCTGATAAGCGACCCAAACCGGTTCAAGTTTCATGGAGATCAGCACTACCTTAAGACTGCAGCAGAAATGAGATACCTGTTTGATTCAGTGGAAGTTGCCTGCGACAACACTCTATGGATAGCAGAAAGGTCGAACGTTGAAATTGAATTCGGAAAACCTTTACTTCCTGATTTCCCACTTCCGGATCAATTTAATAACGACGACGAATATCTTCAGCACCTAACTTTAGAGGGCGCAAGGAAAAGATGGGGTGACAAACTCACTGAGGAAATTTCTGACAGACTTGCATATGAACTGCGCGTGATGAGCGATATGGGCTTTTCTGCGTATTTTCTTATTACCTGGGACTTGATTCGCTATGCGAGAGAGCGAGGTATCAGGGTTGGGCCCGGAAGGGGGTCAGCAGCAGGAAGCGCTGTAGCTTATGCACTGAAGATCACAGATCTAGATCCAATTGAATATGATCTTCTCTTTGAGCGTTTCCTCAACCCATCACGAATATCAATGCCCGATATAGATATGGACTTTGATTCTCGGTACCGCGACGCAATGATAAATTATGTTGCTTCAAAATACGGTCGTGATCATGTCGCCCAAATAATCACCTTCTCACAGATTAAAGGAAGAGCCGCAGTCCGAGATGCGGCACGAGTCTTAGACAAACCGTATGCTGTTGGGGATCAAATAGCTAAAGCTATTCCTCCACCTGTCATGGGAAGAGATACACCCCTATGGGCATGCTTGACAAAAACAGAGCCTTACCAAGAAGGGTTTAAGGCAGCATCTGAAATACGGCAGATGTATGAAAACGATCCTGTTGTCAAAGAAGTAATTGATGTTGCACTGGGACTTGAAGGTCTTCGTCGACAGGACTCCATTCATGCAGCCGGCGTGGTTATCACTAAGGAACCCTTAACCGAATATCTCCCAATACAAAGAAAGCCTGAAAAGGATAAAGATATTGAGGAGACACCAGTGGTCACTCAATATGAAATGCAGTCTGTGGAGGACCTCGGTCTATTGAAAATGGACTTTCTAGGATTGCGAAACCTAGATGTAATCACAGATAGCTTAGAGCTCATTAAAGAAACGGTCGGGATCCAACTAGATATTGACAATTTGCCACTTGATGATGAGAAGACATTTAATCTCCTCGCAGCGGGCGAATCTATAGGTGTATTCCAGTTAGAGTCGCCCCCTATGCGAGCTTTGATGAAAGCTTTGACACCCTCTAGCTTTGAAGATGTTGCCGCTTTAGTAGCCCTATACCGTCCAGGCCCTATGGCAGCTAATATGCATAACGACTATGCCGACCGAAAGAACAATCGAAAACCTGTAGAGTATTTCCATCCAGATGCCGAAGAATTACTCAGAGATACTTATGGATTGATGATTTATCAAGAGAGTGTTATGAGAGTTGCCCAGAAATTTGCAGGTTATACCCTCGCTCAAGCAGACAATCTCAGAAAGGCAATGGGTAAAAAAATACGTTCTGCTATGGAGAAAGAGCGCGAACGATTCACTTCGGGGATGAAGAGTATGGGATACGAAGCGAAATTGAGTCAAGAGGTATTTGAAGTAATCTCCCAATTCGCTGATTATGCGTTTAACAAAAGTCATAGTTACGGATACGGATTGGTTGCATTCCAAACAGCGTATCTAAAAGCTCATTATCCGGTTCAGTATATGGCTGCCTTGATGACCAGCGTTAAAGGAAGAAAAAAGGAAGATTCTGCAATATATCTGAACGAGTGCCGTCACATGGGTCTTGAAGTTGCGGTTCCTGATGTCAATACAGCTCAAATGAATTATTACCCTGATATACCAAATGGAAAAGGAAGTCCGCGAATAGTTTATGGGCTCTCAGCGATAAGAAATGTTGGGGAAGGAATTGTCTCCCTTCTAATATCAGAGCGAAATTCAAATGGCCCCTTCATAAACTTTTATGACTTCTGTGAAAGAGTTGACATGCAAGTCCTTAATCGGAGAGCAATTGAAGCTTTGATCAAAGCAGGTGCGTTTGATTCACTTGGTCATACCAGGCAGGGCCTGCTAGCAAGTTACGAACAGATTATTGAGCAAACCGTTTCACGGCGCCGTGAGCAGGAAATGGGTGTAATGACGTTGTTTGAAGTCGCGCAAGACGATGCTTCGCAAGTTTTTGATGACAAGGTTCTCATACCAGAAATAGAATTTGAAAAGCAGCAACGACTCTCGTTTGAAAAAGAGATGCTTGGCAGATATATTTCGGATCACCCACTACGTGGCTATGAAGGAACTTTGAGAAGAAAATGTGATGCCACAAGTCAAGGTGTCAGCCTTTTGGATGAGGGTAAAGTCATAAAAGTCGGCGGCGTGATCACAGAAGTCAATAAGAAACAAACACAGCGAGGGGACCTGATGGCAACCATTTCACTCGAGGACCTAGAAGGTGAAATAGAAGTCATAGTGTTCACAAAAGCGATGGCTCAGGTCGGTCATAAACTTGCAACTGATCGTCCAGTAATTGTGACGGGACGTGTAGATAGACGAGACGAAAATTCAAAGATAATTTGTCTTGAAGTTGAGGAGTTAAAAAGCGACCAAGAGAGCAAAGTCACATCAATAGATGTCAAGATACCTTCAACCGGAACAACTACCAAACATTTAGAAAATCTTGCTTCATTATTATCTGAACACGCTGGTGAGTGCGACGTATATGTACACCTAGGGTCAAAGAGAATTTGGCTCGGCGCTGATGTTCGCGTAGACCCTGACAGTGGACTACTTGGAGAACTTCGTGTTCTCTTTGGAGCGGAATGTATATTGACTTAAAACTCATAACTCTTAAGTTGCGCAAAATGCGATTACCGACTGAAATGGAATTAGGAGATGGTGAGGAAGCCATACGTTTGGGGCAGAAATGGGATTTGAGGTTGAAACAAAAGACTGCACTGCTGTTACGGATGCCGAACTAGGAGAACTTGAATCGTTATCAGTTGATTCACCCAACGCGCTTTCAATGGGAGTGCTTTCAAAGCAGGCTGAAGAATGGGTTCTGCTTACAACTGCACGAGAAAGCGGGAAAATCAAAGGTTACGTATTCTGCACCCTTGAGAGGATAGGTGGAACTCCTGCCGTAATCATTGGTCTCGGCACAGTTATGAGAAATAATAAGAGAAACGCTACTCTGAAAGCGTTGATGAATGAACTTTATCACAGAGCTCTAATGGCTTTCCCCGATGAAGACGTTATCTTCGGAACTACGATTCTATCTCCAAGCGGTTTAGAAGTTTTTAAAGACCTTACTGATGAACTTCCTAAACCCTCTTACAGGCCAACTGGAGAAGAGCGGGCATGGGGTCGTCGGTTCGCTAAACGACTTGGATTCTCCCAACTCGGGTTTGACGACAAGAAATTCATAGCAGTCGGAGATGGTTCCAAGCCATGTGTATTTGACCATGAGAGCCTTAAACCTGAGAAAATTGATAAAGATTTGCTCGGTATGTTCTCGGATCTTAATCACGAAAGCGGCGATGCGATGGTGGTAGTAGCTTGGGCTATGGCGGAGAAACTTGAAAAACTCGGGTCCTGAATCGCTTTCAAATTTCCAAATTATGTCTGGTCTGATGACCCAACGTCGAATGGTGAGAAATTTCACTAAAGAACCTCTGTTACCCGATCAAGCTCGAAGCTTTATTAATTTGGCTAGGTCATCTCCAAGAGCAGGGAACACTGAAGGAATAAGATATTCGCTCCTCGAAAATGAGAATACAGCAGGATATTGGAAAGTAACATTGGACGAGAATACTAAAGAGTCATTTCCATGGCCTGGACTACTCAATGCTCCAACTTTGATAATCGTATGGGTCAATCCAAACAGTTACCTTCAACGGTACGCGGAGGAAGATAAAAAAAGAACTGGCCTAGGGGAAGATGAAAAAAATTGGACCACACCGTATTGGTGGGTTGATGGAGGAATGGCAGCGATGTCGATATTGATAGCTGCTGAATCAGATAATTTAGGGTCATTATTTTTTGGAACTTTTCGCCATGAAGATGCATTAAAAGAGGAGTATTCAATTCCGGAAGAATATAAATCAATTGGCACTATAGCGATAGGGCATCCAGCTGAACACCAACGAGCAAGCAAATCTTCCTTAAGAGGAAGAGCTACATTGGATGAACTTATTTTCTAATTCTTCAGACCAGAGAGTACCGGTACCAAAAAGAACGCTATATTCTATTTAGATCGGAGGGAAGTTGTCAGAAGCTCAGGAAAAGCAAACCACAGAAACATCAAAGAAAATTCCCTTTGTCGATTACTTAATTCTTGACGATCCTCCATATTTGCAGGCTCAAGAATGTACGAGTTGCGATGCGAGATATTTTGATCGAAGGAATGCATGCGCTAGTTGTTTTGAAGATCAATTTCGCCCTGTAGCTATTGATCGGGAAGGAATTGTTACAAGTTTCAGCATTGTACAAATGGGGCCTATTCCTTACGTTTCCGCAGTTGTTGACTGCGGAGGAACTAGTGTCAAATGCACAATCATGAATGTTGAGCCATCTCCTGAACATGTGAATCTGGGGATGGAAGTTAAGTTAATGACATATTCAATGGGACAAGATAGTGAAGGTACGGAAGCAATAGCTTTCGGCTTTGAACCAATATAGATAGGAAAAGAAAATGGGAGCAGACACAATTTGGATTATCGGGTCTAATATGACCAGATTTGGTAAACATCCTGATAAAGATGTTGTAGATCTTGCTGCAGAGGCTAGCCGTGAAGCACTAAAAGATGCTGGTATTTCGCTCTCAGAAGTTGGAGTGCTAGGAGTTGGCAACCTTATGAATGCAGGTGCAGGTATCGGCCAGCAGCTACAAAAGCAGATTGGGCAAACTGGAATTCCGGTATTCAACGTTTCTAATGCCTGCGCAACGGGAGCAACTGCTTTGCGAGTGGCCGTAATGGCGGTCAAGGCAGGAGAAACTGATGTGGGGATGGCAGTTGGAGTTGAAAAGTTAGCCGGTGCAGGCTTATTAGGGCAAAGAGGCCCAAAGCCTGAATCGGAGACATGGCAGCCAAGCGGTCGCGTTGGGGCGCTTTCATCAACCGAAGGAAGGATAGGAACAAGCATAATGCCCGGCGTTTTCGCCCAAGTTGGAATGGAATACGGGCACAAATATGGAGGTACCAGCTTTGAGCTTTTCGCTAAAATTTCTGAAAAGAACCACTCCCACTCAACACTCAACCCCTTGGCTGCTTACCAGAAGAGATTCACATTAGAGGAGATCATGAACGATGTTATGATCGCATATCCGAATACAAGACCAATGTGTTCCGGAAATTGCGACGGCGCCGCAGCAATGATTGTTGTAAGCGATGAGAAGATGAAATCTATGTCACTGGAAGTGCAAAAGAGGGCAGTGAAAATATCAGCTTCAGTGCTAACTTCAGACCCATACGTAGATGGATGCCAAATACTGCCTGATGTGAATACATTAACTAGAAATGCGGCAGCCCAGGCATATGAACAAGCTGGTATCGGGCCCGAAGATCTAGACCTAGTGGAACTTCATGACTGTTTCGCAACTGCGGAACTTGTACATTACGACAATTTAATGCTCTGTGAAGAGGGAGGCGCAGTAGACTTCTTTGAGTCGGGAGCACCATGGCGTGATGGCGCCAAACCCGTAAACGTCTCAGGTGGTTTACAATCGAAAGGGCATCCAATCGCAGCTACCGGAATTGCGAACATTCACGAGATCGTTATGCACTTACGCGGTGAAGCAGGTGACCGTCAGATTGAAGGAGCAAGAGTTGGGTTGGCTCATGTAATTGGTCTTGGGTCTGCTTGTGGCGTACACATACTTGAAAAGGTCGCGTAATAATTCTTTTACTGGATCAAATCGTAAGTGAATGATTAAAGAATATCTAAAAATAATCTCAGCCTTGATCTCTTTTGGGCTTTTGGGGACTCTAAACCTCGTGTAATCTCTAGAAGAGGCTAACCAATGGAGTTGAGATGAGTAACAATAGAAAGTTCTATATAAATGGAGAATGGGTAGAGCCCTCCGGCTCGGACACTGTGGACGTTATTAACCCTGCAACTGAGGATGTGATTGGAACAATTGCTCTTGGAACGCACGAAGATGTAGATGCAGCTGTAACAGCAGCACAGAATGCATTTCAAACTTTCTCCCAGACAACGGTTGAAGAACGGCTTGAACTATTAAATAAAATAACTGAGATAATCGGATCGAGGTCTCAGGATTTAGCCACTGCGATAACTTCAGAAATGGGAGCCCCCAATGGTCTAGCTAAAGCAGCCCAAGCCGGAACCGGTCTATTCCATTTCGCTACTACAGCTAGTCTTTTAGCAAACTTCAGTTTTGAAGAAGAATTAGGAAAAAATTTGGTTGTCAAAGAACCTGTTGGGGTAGTTGGAATGATCACTCCATGGAACTGGCCAATAAACCAAATTGCCTGCAAAGTAGCACCCGCTTTAGCAGCTGGTTGCACGATGGTCCTCAAGCCATCTGAAGTAGCCCCACTTAATGCGATAATATTTGCTGAAATAATGCATGAAGCTGGAGTTCCTCCAGGAGTATTTAATTTGGTGAACGGGGATGGACCTACTGTCGGAGCATACTTATCAAGTCATGCTGGGATTGACATGATGTCATTTACCGGTTCAACAAGAGCAGGAATTGAAGTAGCAAAAAATGCCGCAGCCACTGTTAAGCGTGTAGCTCAAGAACTTGGAGGTAAATCCGCCAATATAATCCTTGACGATGCGAACCTCGAAGAAGCAGTAGGGCGCGATGCTTTTGGAATGTGCATGAATTCAGGCCAATCCTGCAACGCAGGTACAAGAATGCTCGTCCCTAATTCAAAGATGGAAGAAGCAACAGCAATTGCGAAAGCTTCAATGGAAGCAGTAACCGTAGGAGATCCCACAAGTGATGGAACTACCATCGGTCCCGTTGTTTCAGAAACGCAATGGAACAAAATCCAAGGCTTGATTCAAGCTGGTATTGATGCAGGAGCAGAGTTAGTTTGTGGAGGATTAGGGAGACCTGATGGGCTTGAAAAGGGTTATTATGTCAGACCAACTCTGTTCGCAAATGTAACCAATGATATGCAGATAGCGCAGGAGGAAATCTTTGGCCCAGTCCTAGTTCTAATAGGCTATGAAGATGATGATGAAGCAATCACAATAGCTAATGACACAGTCTATGGATTAGCAGGATACATCTCTGGAAGTCACGACCGAGCAGTGCAAATAGCGCGTCAAATACGAACCGGCAACATGCATGTAAATGGAGCGGGCCCAGACTTCAATGCCCCATTTGGTGGCTACAAACAATCAGGTAATGGACGAGAATGGGGAATTCACGGTTTAGAAGAATTTATGGAGGTCAAAGCCATACTTGGAGGTCTTTCGGCCTAAGAGTTATATGAGTCAACTCGTAAAGCTAAAATTATGGTTCGAAGGCTCACGCCCTAAGACTATACCTGCCGCAATAGTTCCAGTTATTGTAGGAACAGCTTCTGTAGAAACTGACGTAACCGTCTATAAGCTTTTACTTGCTCTTGTGGTGTCAATTGCTCTACAAGTAGGAGTGAATTATGCAAATGATTACTCTGATGGAATTCGTGGAACCGACCAAGATCGAATAGGTCCAAGAAGACTTGTCGGATCCGGGCTCATCAATGCCAATAAAGTCAAGTTAGCCGCCGGATTATCATTTTTAATAGCTGCCATTGCAGGACTCGCACTCGCAATTATGACAAGTCTGTTGTTAATCCTTATAGGCTTTTTGGCTATCTTAGCTGCCTGGTTCTATACAGGAGGATCAAAACCGTATGGTTATTTGGGGTATGGAGAAATTTCAGTCTTTGTTTTCTTTGGGTTAGTGGCAACTGTGGGATCTTCGTATGTTCAAAGCCAAACTATTGAATCGATTTCTATCCTATGCAGCGTGCCGGTAGGCCTTCTAGCAACAGCGCTCCTTGTAGTGAATAATTACAGAGATATTGAAACGGACTCAGAGACGGGCAAGCAGACACTTGCGGTTCGGCTAGGTAAAGCAAACACCCAAATGTTGTTTGCGCTTTTGCTCCTAGCATCTCTTGGAATTTATGTGTTAATAGCAGTCTTGTATACCTATCTTGTTCTCATTACGCTTGCAGTTTCCCCACTATCTCTGAAATTAATTAATCACATTTACACGAAAGAGAGTGCTCAAGACCTTATAAAGATACTTGAGAATACAGCAAAGCTTCATTTACTGGCTGGAATTTTGCTTTCAATTGGCTTGGTGGCAGGTCTTTAAATTACGCAGTTTGATGAATTTCAAGACGATTACCAGCAGGATCATGAAGAAATGACTGGAGTGAGGAACCTATTGGTTTTGGAGAAGTTACGGTTATCCCCGCATCAGTAAGCAGATTGCATGTTTCTTCAATGTCCTCTACCAATAGCGCTAGGTGTTGCCCATTGTCTTCAGGGACTGTTGCTTGCCGAAGATGGATTTCTGTTCCGTCAAGGGATTGGAGCCAAGCACCTGCCCTATCGTTGGGCTTAGTAACTTCTCGGAGAGCAAAGTATCTAGAATAAAAGTCGACAGCATCTTCTAGGTTGTCGACATTTATAGCGACATGGTGAACCCCCAATGTCATATATCTTTTAGGCTTTCTCACCAGTAAACAATTGGGCTGACCCGGGTGCAAACAGTTTTCGTTCAACTTGCTTAAATCCGGCTTTTTCGATCATTGCCACTATCTCCTGATGCGGTGGCAAATAAGAAACAGACTTTGGAAGGTAAGAGTACGCAGACTTATCAGATAATAGAGCCCCAACTTTTGGTACGATTCGGTCAAAATAAATGTGGTGACCCCAGTTTAAGAATCTGTTTTCGGGTTCGGCAACATCTAAGAAGCCAATTCTGCCTCCTACCTTGAGCACTCGAGAAACTTCAGCGAAAAATGGTTCCAGCTCAGTAAGGTTCCTTAAGGCGAAACCGCAGGTAGCTCCATCAACTGAAGCATCTTTGATAGGTAAACTCAACACATCTGATTGGCAGAGTGGTGAAGAGGATCGCCCTGCTTGCAACATTCCCATAGAGAAGTCAAACCCAAGTGGAACCATTTCGGCATTTTCAAGTTCGCAACAAAAATCGCCGGTTCCACAAGCCAGATCGATCACCAGCGAACTCTTCTCTAGTTTAAGAGCTTGAACAGTTTGTTTGCGCCAACGAACATCTAAGCGGAAAGTCATGATTCTGTTTACAAAGTCATATCTAGGAGCGATGCGATCAAACATGCCTTGAACTTTCTCCGCTTTTTCGTCTCCTGTTGGGAGGTCCGGATTCAAATCCATACTTACATCGTACTGATAGAAATATGTTTAGACACTATTTCTATAAGCACTATTAGTAGAGAAATGTGTAAATCCAATATCTTTATAAATTCGAATTGCGGGATTATTATCTGACTCAACATATAGCATTCCAAGATCTGCACCCACGTTCGATAGGTGGTTCAAGCCAGCTACTGTAAGCGGTTTGCCAAATCCTCTTCCATGAAAATCCGGGTCAACTGCTATTGCGTAAATTTCCCCCAGTACAAGGTCTTCCTCGTTGTGTACCTTCGTCCAGCAAAACCCTGCAAGGCGATTTTCAACTTCCAATAACAAGAAGCCCTCGTTATCAAACCATTTCTCGTTGAAAGCGTCATTTAGCTTTATCGAATCTAGGGAACCCTGTTCAGGGTGCCAGGAAAATGCTCTCGAGTTGACCTCAAGAAAAGCATCATCATCAACACCGCAAATGAATGGTCTAGTTGAGATACCGTCCCCATTTGGAGGAAATTTGCAACGCATTTGCCAAAGATCGCGGTAGTTAGAAAAACCAATATGGTTCATCAAATCGTCATCATTTATTTGCGCGTCTTCAATCCAAATCTGTATAAGAGAATCTGTGGGCATTGCTAGCCGACTTAAAGCTGCAGATAATTCAACTGAGAGTAAATCGCGGCTGAAACCTTCAGGTACCGTCAGTGAAAGGTCATAACCATAGGGGGTTTCCTCGGAGATAAGAATATCCATATTATTAAGTTACTGCCCGCAGGCATACTATGTTGTGAGCATGGCTAAACCAAGAACTCCTGAAGGGAGATGCAGGAGAACCAACGAAGAATTGAAATCTACTTTTCCTGAAGCGGAGTGTGAGCTTGACTTTGAAACCCCGTTCCAATTGTTGGTTGCAACCATACTTTCGGCCCAAGCAACAGATAAATCTGTGAATAAAGCAACGCCAAAACTGTTCAAAGTATATGGAACTCCTGAAAAACTAGCGGCAGCAGAAACTGTAAAAATTGAGAAGGTAATCAAGACCATTGGTCTTTTCCGTTCAAAAGCTAAGAACTTACAAGGAATGGCTCAAAGGTTGTTGATGGAATATAACGGAGAAGTCCCTTGCGATATGGATGATCTCGTAACTCTCCCCGGTGTAGGAAGGAAGACAGCCAACGTTGTCAGAAGCGTCTCATTAGGGTTACCAGGGCTACCAGTTGATACGCATGTCAGTCGGATAGTTCAACGGCTTGGAATTACCCAAGAAACAGATCCGGTAAAAATTGAAAGGGCAGTGGGCTTGATGTTGCCCGATGAGGAACACGGCGAGTTTAGCCTCCGGGTTATTCTCCACGGAAGACAAGTGTGTTTTGCTCGAAAGCCTAACTGCGTAGAATGCGTTCTGAATTACTTTTGCCCTGTAGCTTTCAAAGTTTAAGCTCGCTAGAGGCTCGCCTTAGACGTCTCGAAGCAGCGATAAGAGATCTCTCGACTTCAAATAGTTCATGCGAGCTAGCTTCCAATCCAATCTCCTCCAAGGACTTGGCGGCAGAAATTACCCTTGAAACAAGGTCATCGATTTGAAAATCAATAGATGATAGCTCAGCTATGCTTTGTTGTTTTAACAATTCATCACTTGACATATTAACTTCTTAACCTAAATTCCGTCACAAGTCACTTTGTAGGGGTATACCGTATAAGTGTGCTTAAACGAATAGACCTTAACAAAAGAGATACTGACTCTATCAGTTCAGCCCTTTCGGCTGCATCCACAGCAAACGATGATGTTGAAAAGACTGTTTTAGCAGTAATCAACGATGTGAAGAGTCGAGGAGATGATGCTTTACGCCACTATGCAGAAAAGTTTGATGGCTTTATCCCCGAAGATTTTCGTGTTAGTGAAGCTGAAATTGATGAAGCATTTAAGAACTGTGAAGCTGGCCTGATTGAGGCTATGGAAAAAGCGGCCGGGCGTGTTAGGGAATTTCACAAGACCCAATTACATAGCGGTAGCTTATTTAACGAGGGCAATTTGGAAGTTCAGACCGTGTATCGACCTGTAACTAGAGCTGGGTGTTATGTCCCAGGGGGTAGAGCCTCCTATCCATCAACTGTGTTGATGACCGTAATTCCTGCAGTCGTTGCGGGTGTGAGAGACGTAATCATTTGCACACCACCCGGGCGGGATAACAAAATTAGCCCAGCAGTATTAGTAGCGGCCCGACTAGCTGGAGCTAGCTCTGTCTTCGCAATAGGAGGAGCGCAAGCTATTTCCGCTATGGCGTATGGAACCGAAAGCATAGCCGCAGTCGATGTTATCGTTGGCCCTGGAAATAACTATGTAGCCACTGCTCAACGGATGGTCTCACGAGACGTTGGTATAGCCGCAGCTTTTGCTGGCCCATCGGAAATAGTTGTGATCGCTGACGGGACGGCAAACCCCAAATTTGCCGCAATTGACTTAATAGTTCAGGCAGAACATGGCCCCGACGGTCAGTCATGGTTAATATCTCCAGACGAAGAAATTTTGAAAACCATACTTAAAGAAGTCAAGGTTCTCGTAAATAAATCAAAGAGGCGACAAGAAATCATGTCAACATTTGATAGAGGTGGTTTTGCCGTTCTCGTTAAAGACCTATCCCAAGCATTCGATGTCGCCAACACAGTCGCTCCCGAGCACCTCCAACTGATGGTAGAAAATCCAGAAAATTACCTTTCTCTTATTCAGAATGCCGGAGCTGTGTTCATGGGGAATATGGCACCTGCATCAGTGGGTGATTACTACGCTGGGCCATCACACGTATTGCCCACCGATCGAAGTGCACGCTTCGCAAGTGCGTTAACAATAAATGACTTCATTAAAGATATTCATATTATTTCAATGGGTGCGGATGCCCTCAAGGAAGCGGCTGAGACTATAACAAAAATCGCTGATGCAGAAGGATTGGACGCGCACGCCGAATCAATCCGACTTCGAATCGAGGGACTTGATGACTTGGCCTAATATAAGAGATGATCTCAAATTATTTGAAGGTTATCATTCTCCTCAGCTTGCAGTAGAAGTGCGGTTAAATACCAACGAAAGCCCGTTACCTCCCCCAAATCAGTGGGTTAGCGAAATACAAAGAGAAGTTACCACAATTGAATGGAATAGATACCCAGATAGGAACGCTTTCGAATTATCATCTCAGTTAGCTCAATCCCATGGCGTGCAACCAAATAATGTCGTATCCGCAAATGGTTCAAACGAAATTATTCAAGCTATATTGCTCGCTTACGGAGGGAATAATCGCTCCGCAATAATTTTTGAACCGACCTATGCAATGCATGCCCAAATTGCCAAAATTACTGGTACTGAGATTATCTCCTGTGACAGGGAAGAATCTCTTCTATGCGGGCGCAGTGGGCTGGAAACTTTAACAACAGCTAAACCGAACATAGTATTTCTCTGTTCACCAAATAACCCAACAGGACTAATTGAACCGAAAGAAACAATCATTTCTGCTTTGGAATATTGCTCTAAAAATAGTTCACTTCTAGTTGTTGACGAGGCTTACGGAGAGTTTTCTGACTGGTCAGCAATAGAGCTTGTGGATAATGGTGCACCAATTGTCGTGACGCGAACTTTCTCAAAAGCTCATGGTTTTGCTGCAGGGCGGTTGGGGTATGCCGTTGGTGCAACTCGTCTGATAGACGGAATGAAAGAGGTTTTGCTTCCTTACCATTTAGATTCTTTTAAACAAATAGCTGGGATAACAGCCCTTAAATATAGAAGCGAAATGACGCAACGAGTTGAATACCTTAAGTCGCAAAGGGAAAAGGTATCTAATGAACTCAAAAATCTTCCTCTTCATGTGTGGGACAGTGCTGCAAACTTTATTCTATTCAAGCCACTAGATACTGTTGACATGTCTGGTAATGACCTTTGGAAAGCCCTTGTAAATGATTCAGTGCTAGTCCGTGATTGTTCAAACTGGCCAAATTTAACTGATTGTTTACGAGCTACAATAGGTACCGAACAGGAAAATAACTCGTTTATTGACTCACTAAAGGCAATACTAGGATAATGAAGAAAAGATTAGCGACCTTCAGGCGTGAAACTAAAGAAACCCTAATTGACATCTCATTGGATTTGGATGGCAAAGGTAAAACAGAGATTGAAACCGGTATCCCATTTTTTGATCACATGCTTGATCAGTTAGGACGACATGGGAATTTTGACCTGATTGTAAAAGCAAAAGGTGATCTTGAGATTGATGCTCATCACACCGTTGAGGATGTTGGAATAGCTATTGGAACATGTTTTAAAGAAGCAGTAGGGGAAAAGCTCGGAGTTCAGCGTTTTGCCAGCGCATCGTGTCCGCTTGATGAAGCCCTTGTCGACGTTTCATTAGATCTATCAGGAAGGCCGTTCCACTTCTATGATATCGAAGCACCGGGACAGAAAATTCTTAGTGATCCGCCATTTGACCCACAACTTATTGAGGAATTTTGGAGAGCTTTTGTTATGTCTAGTGAGATAACAGCGCATCAAGTGCTCATACGCGGAAAAAATACTCACCATATTATTGAGTCATTATTTAAAAGTACTGCACGAGCTTTAGGACAGGCAACGACTGTTAAGGGGGATAGTCTACCTTCTACAAAAGGCGTTCTATAAATGGTTAAAGTCGCTGTACTTGACTACGGCATTGGAAATTTGCGATCAGCGCAGAAAGCATTTGAAATTTTAGGTGCTGAGGCACACTTGACTGCAGATAAGGAACTGGTCCTAGGCTCAGATGGGGTTGTGCTTCCTGGCGTTGGAAATTTCGGAAAATGTGCAAAAGCCCTAACTGATTCGGGCGTAAGAGAATTAGCGCTTTTAGCGGTAGAAAATGACCTTCCCTTTCTTGGAATTTGTGTGGGTATGCAACTTCTTTATGAAATATCAGATGAGTCACCTAACGCAGAAGGTTTAGGCTTGCTTACAGGGAAAGTGAAGTTGCTTGAAAACGCTCCAAGGATACCTCAGATGCAATGGAATCAAATACAAGTTGAAGGAGACTCACCACTGCTTAGAGGGTTAGAAGACGAGTGGTTCTATTTCGTTCATTCATATGCAGCGGAACAAAACCATCTCCAAAATATAACTATTGCGACCTGTACGTACGGATCATCTGTCATTGCTGCAGTTCAAAAGGGTTCACTATATGGAACACAGTTCCACCCAGAAAAATCAGGTAAAGCAGGGCAATTATTACTACAAAACTTTCTTAAAATCTGTGAAAGGACCGTATGAGTTTCGTCGTATATCCAGCAATTGATTTGATCAATGGTAAATGTGTTCGTCTCCATCAAGGGGACTATACAAAGGAGACAATCTATGGAGATAACCCTATTTCTCAAGCGCTGAAGTTTGAATCAGATGGAGCTGAATGGATTCATTTGGTTGACCTTGATGCAGCAAGAACCGGCTCGTTCGAAAATACATCGGTCATAAAAAATATTTGTGAAGAACTATCGATACCTGTACAGGTAGGAGGAGGCATCAGGTCATCAGATGCTGCGAAACTTCTCTATGATATTGGGGTTGAAAGAACTGTAATCGGAACAGCAGCAGTTGAGAACCCTGAATTGGTCTCGCGAATAGCTGAACATGGTCATCGCGTTGCAGTCGGGGTCGATGGGAAAGACGGTTACGTTGCGACCCGCGGATGGAAAGTCACCACAGATCTTAAGGTAGTTGACCTCCTGAAAAGGTTAGAAATGAGCGGAGCTGAAGTTGGAATCGTGACAGAAATAAAAAGAGATGGAACCATGGAAGGTTCGGATCTAGAAGGCTTAACACAGATTCTCAGAAATGTTGATATGCCAGTAATAGCATCAGGTGGCTTGGGCTCGATGGATGATTTGCGAGACCTTGTTGGGCTGCAAGTAAGCGGATCAAGATTAGCTGGAGTTATAACAGGTAGAGCGCTCTACGAAAAGCGATTAGACCTTGCAGAACTCGTAGCACTAACGCAAGAACTAGAACATTTTGAGTCTGAACATGACTAACGTGCGCATCATCCCTTGTCTTGATGTCACCGATGGAAGGGTTGTGAAGGGGACAAACTTCGTAGATCTCAAAGATGCTGGTGATCCAGTTGAACTTGCATCAAAGTATGACCAAGAAGGCGCTGATGAGATTGTTTTCTTAGATATAACTGCCTCATCGGATAGACGAGAAACCGTCTTTGAGCTTGTTCGTCGCTGTGCTGAAGAAATCTTTATTCCCTTCACGATCGGAGGTGGAATTCGTAGTGTTGATGATGCTAGAAAGATTTTACGTGAAGGAGCAGAAAAGATTTCCGTAAATACTGCCGCAGTACAACGGGCAGAATTAATCTCCGAAATAGCTGCAGAATTCGGAACCCAATGTGTCGTCTTAGCAATTGATGCAAAGCAGAGTGCTAATCCTCAATGCACATCGGGCTACGAGGTCTATGTGCATGGAGGAAGAACACCCACAGGTCTCGATGTAGTGGAGTGGGCGCAAAGAGGTGAAGAATATGGCGCTGGCGAAATTTTGCTTACTTCCATGGGGCGAGATGGGACTAAAGACGGATTTGATTGCTTATTGACTTCGAAGGTTTCGCAATCCACGAATGTCCCAACAATTGCGAGTGGGGGAGTAGGAACCCTAGATCATTTCTCTCAAGGGGTCTTGGAAGGAAAGGCAGACGCACTTCTTGCAGCAAGCGTTTTTCACTATGGGGAATTGACCATTCGTGACGTTAAAAATTATTTGATTGAATGCGGGATTCCAGTTAGACCTGCATAAAGAGATAAAAGGTTGATTCCCTATGTCGTCACTTTTCCGAGAACAGGATAAGTTGAGACTGTGACGGAAACAAAAGGATCATCAAACAAATCAAAGGCATCAAAGAGCAAACCTAAAACCTCTTCAACGCCAAAAAAGGGAAACTCTGCTGTACCCACTCCGTCTGAGCGCCTACCAGTGAAAATGCTCAACGATAGGATACTAGTTGAGATGCCCGGTGAAGATGGAGAGAGGCGCTCATCTGGAGGAATTCTTATACCGGCAACAGCGCAAGTATCTCGAAGATTAGCTTGGGCCGAAGTAAGGGCCACCGGCCCGAATGTCAGAACAATGGAAATCGGTGACCAAGTTCTGTTTAACCCAGAAGATAGGTATGAAGTCGAAGTTAGAGGAAATGATTACATAATTCTTCGTGAGAGAGACGTTCATGCCGTAGCAGCTGAACGACTCGATCAGGGACCTACAGGACTTTACCTTTAGAATGCAGTCATCGCTTGAGCAATTCATTGAGCATGCGAAAGAACACACCGTTATTCCTGTTTGGAAAGAATTAGTTGCTGACCTCATTACACCCGTATCAGCCTTCGAAAGGATTGTAGGTGATCAACCAGGGTTTCTACTTGAATCAGTAGAACACGGCGAACGATGGAGTCGATGGTCATTCATCGGAAGAAACCCACTTTTGACTATTAAAAAAATAGATAGCCAACTACTGATTGAAGGTGAAATACCTATTGAATATGACGTAAAAGGGCAGATTCTTGAATTAGTTCGGACACTTCAACGGAACTTGTCGGCTCCACAGATTGAGAATTTTCCTCCCATGTACAGTGGATTACTGGGCTATCTGGGTTACGACACTGTTCGAGAGATTGAAGATCTACCATTACCTGCAAATGATGACCTTGGAGTACCTGACGCAATTTTGTCTGTAATTGGTGAGGTGGCAGCTTTTGATCATTGGAGCCAAAGAGTCTATTTAATAGCAAACGCCATTGTTAAACCTCAGAGTTCAGAATCTGAAATTACAGAATCATATTATGAAACCAAGCATCGTTTAGATTCCTTAATGCTTGACGGAGCGAAACCATTATCTGAGCCTTTGCTGGATCCTCCCAATTTAGATACGAGTTCAGTAGAGGTGAAGTCAACAATGTCAGAAAATGATTATTGCGGGATTGTAGAAAAAGCAAAAGAGCATATTCTTGCTGGTGATATTTTTCAGGTAGTGCTTTCCCAACGGTTTGACTTCGAACTAAAGGCCAACCCTTTTGACGTATATAGAGTTCTGCGCCAAATAAATCCAAGCCCATATATGTATTTCGTAAAAAACGAAGAAGTCACATTGGTCGGCTGCTCTCCTGAGCCCTTGATCCAATTAAGAGATAACACGATAACGAGCCGTCCCATTGCTGGGACACGGAAACGAGGACGAACTCAAACTGAAGATCAAGCCCTCGCTCATAGTCTTCTAGAAGATCCAAAGGAATTAGCTGAACATATTATGTTGGTGGATCTTGCCAGAAACGATCTAGGGAGAATAAGTGACTTTGGCACACTTCAAGTTGAAGAGTTAAAGACACTAGAACGCTACAGTCACGTTATGCATCTCACATCACAAGTTTCAGGAACATTAGGAAAGGATTTTGAACCAGTTGATGTACTAAAGGCTGCGTTCCCTGCAGGCACGGTTTCCGGAGCGCCCAAAGTTCGGGCGATGGAAATCATTGATGAATTAGAGAAAACTAGACGCGGTCCATACGCCGGGATAGTTGGCTATTTAGACTTCAATGGAAATTTAGATAATGCAATAGCGATAAGAACAATGGTAATTACCCCGAAAGGAGCATCGGTCCAAGCCGGGGCTGGGATTGTCGTAGATAGCGACCCAGTCGCAGAATATAATGAGTGTTGGGCAAAGGCTAAAGCACTCATAGCAGCAGTTAAACCTGCGGAAGAGATGTCACGGGTTCGGAATAATGAAAGAGATTAATAAGGTCTTTGAAGCCTACGAAAATGAAACATATGTTCTCAAATTGCAACGCGATGTAATCTTGGCTGATGGCCCTGACGCAGGCAAATACCTTCAGGGTCAATTAACTCAAGACGTGCTCGCAATGAAAGCAGGAGAGTCAGTCTGGTCATTCCTTCTAAACCCTGATGGAAAAGTGAATGCTTGGTTAAGGGTTAGCCAAATTCGAGAAAATCAATACTCTCTAGACATGGATAGTGGTTTCGGAGAGGCAGTTATCGCTAGGTTGCTTCGTTTCAAGTTACGCACCGACTGCGAGTTGACTCTTGAAAAGTGGGATGGAGTTACGATAGTCGGAAAAGATGCCAGTTCTTACGTGGGGAAACCTAGTGCAAAACAAATTGTAGCCCAAACAGCTTGGCCAAGAATTAGCAGTGTCGACGTCATCGGTGGAGATACGAAAGCACTCTTCCAGAGATTCCCTGAGCCGGAACAATCCTCCGACTTTCTAAGAATAATTAATTTTATTCCAAAGATGGGAGCGGAATTGCACGAAAAGGTAATTCCAGCTGAAACCGGGCTAGTCGAAAAGAGTGTGTCTTTTACTAAGGGTTGCTATACCGGTCAGGAACTTGTAGCGCGAATAGATAGCAGGGGTAATAAAGTTCCCAAGAACTTGATGTTAATCACGTGCAATGGAGCCATGTCAATAGGAGACGAAGTAGAAGTAGATGGGGTCTCAACTGGGCAACTTAGCTCAGTTGCTTCTGCAAGTAATTTAACAGTTGGGCTGGCATATATAGCCCGCAAAGTCGCCTCATCAACTTTAGGGACAATAAAGGGCAAGACTGTCTCCATTAATTCGCAGAAAGATACTTTCTCTCCAGAGGGACAATAGATTAATGGCCGAAGGAACCTACCTAGATTCGATACTTGCTTACCACAGAGAAAGAGCAAAAAATGATCTTAGATCGCTAAATCAATTACTCGCTAAGATATCTGCAGAAGAAATAAAGAGCCCTACTTTTCAAGATCAAATTTTAGCTGAGAAAGGGTTATCGGTAATTGCTGAGATCAAACGAAGGTCTCCATCCAAAGGGAACTTAAAAGGTAATTTAGATGCGGTAGCTCTTTCACAAACTTACGAAGGGGCCGGTGCGGCATGTATCTCTGTTCTGACAGATTCTGAACATTTCAGTGGATCAAAAGAAGATTTAATGAATGTCAGACGATCAGTTGATGTGCCAATTCTGCGAAAAGATTTCACCGTTGATTTCCGAGATATTTGTGATGCAAAATTGATGGGCGCGGACTGTGTCTTGCTGATTGTCGCTGCACTGGAGAAAAAGTTACTCGCAGAATTCATCGAATTTTGTGAATATCTAAATCTAGATGCCTTGGTTGAGGCACACGATGAAGCTGAAGTTGAGATCGCTCTCAATTCTGGAGCAAAAATGATAGGAATCAATCAACGAGATCTCAATACTTTCGAAGTTGACCAGAAAAGGGCATTACGCGTTGTCAGCGAGATTCCAGAGCATATAGCTAAGGTGGCCGAAAGCGGAATTAGATCACCGGCGGATGCAGAACCTTTAAAGGCTGCAGGATTTGATGCTGTTTTAATAGGTGAATCTTTGGTGAAGTCTGATTCTCCAGATGAATTGATTATACAATTTCGTGACCTCTAAAGAGAAACCTTTCGTTGCGTAATAATTTCCGATAACGTCAAATTATGTTCGTAAAGATATGCGGGATAACTAACGAAGAAGACGCGCTGTTGTCAATTGCCGTGGGGGCAGACGCGCTCGGTTTCAATTTCGTCAATGGATCGAAACGAAAGATAGCTGTACAACGAGCTGCCGAGATAGCTCGAAGGTTACCTCCCGACATATTGACAGTGGGAATCTTCCAAAATGACTTACCGGAACGAGTAATTGCGGTAATTAACGAAACTGGCTTAATGGCGGCTCAATTACATGGTGTAGAGACTGCAGAGAGTGTTCAGCGTATCAAACAAGATGTTCGTACCGTTTTTAAAGCAGTGTCAGCAGGATCTCAAGCATTTTATAGTGCAGGAGAGTTTGGTGCGGACGCAGTATTAGTGGATTCAGAGACTCCTGGAGAAGGTGAAATTTTCGATTGGCAAATGGCAGAAAATGCGCCTGATGGAGTCTCGTTAATCCTTGCAGGCGGGTTAACGCCTCAAAATGTTAGCGAAGGGATTCGGAAAGTCCGGCCGTGGGGCGTAGACGTTGCCTCAGGAGTGGAACGTAAGGCCGGAATTAAAGATCCAATTTTGGTTAGGGATTTCATTAAGGAGGCAAAGAAAACTAGTCAATACCTGCAATCTATGGACAATAATAGTAATGAAACAGATGACCCCTACGATTGGAAAGAAGATCCAACATGGCGATGACGGAGCCCATAAATAATGGACGTTTCGGTAACTTTGGAGGAATGTTTGTTCCAGAGACGCTAATTCCAGCTTGTCAAGAATTAGAAAAAGCGTTCAAAGAAGCTTGGGGATCAGAAGAGTTTCGGAATGAGCTAAGCACACTACTAAAGGATTATGCGGGCAGGCCATCTCCCATTACGGAATGTGAGAGGATTTCGGACGAACTTGGTTACAAAGTACTTCTCAAACGAGAAGATCTCAACCACACGGGTTCTCACAAGATCAATAATGTCCTAGGACAAGCATTGCTAGCTAAAAGTATGGGAAAGACCCGACTTGTAGCAGAAACCGGAGCTGGCCAGCACGGTGTAGCAACAGCCACAGCAGCCGCCTTATTTGGGATGGACTGTGTCGTCTATATGGGTGAAGTAGATATTGAGAGGCAGAAGTTGAATGTATTCCGAATGCGTCTATTGGGCGCTGAGGTCCGCCCAGCCTTATCGGGAAGTAGAACATTAAAGGACGCAATAAATGAAGCCATGCGAGATTGGGTAGCTACCGTTGAGGAATCGCATTATTGCTTGGGGTCAGTAATGGGCCCTCATCCGTACCCATGGATGGTCAGAGAATTTCATAGAGTCATTGGGCTCGAGGCCTATTCCCAATGTCAAGACATCCTAGGAGCTGATCCTGATGTAGTAACAGCCTGTGTTGGTGGCGGATCTAATGCTTTAGGTATATTCTCAGGATTCGTAGAGACTGATGCAGAACTCATAGGGGTTGAACCCGCTGGGGGAGCGGCTGTAGCACGCGGTATTCCTGGAGTTGTCCATGGGTCATTGTCCTACTTGCTTCAGGATGAGTGGGGGCAAGTACTTGAAGCAGAATCAATTTCAGCAGGGCTGGATTACCCAGGTATCGGACCAGAGCACGCACACCTAGCGGAGACTGGAAGAGCAAGATATGAAAAAGTTAATGACAAAGAAGTTGTTGAGGCGTTTCAACTTCTTTCTAGAACGGAAGGGATAATTCCTGCGTTAGAGCCTGCTCACGCACTTGCGTGGATGAGTCGAGAACGCGAATACCTTTCCGGAAAAACTGTTCTGCTGAATCTCTCTGGTCGCGGAGACAAGGATGCAACACAAATGATGGAAGTCCTTGGATGACCCCACGCGAAGAAGGAATTGAGAATACACTTCTTCAGGCAATTGCAGATGGGCGAAAATGTCTTGTCCCCTACATTACAGGCGGATTTGAGGGCTATTTGGAAGCCATTTCAGCTGCAGCCGAAGCTGGCGCCAATGCTATTGAAATTGGTATCCCCTTCTCAGATCCGGTCATGGATGGCCCCACAATCCAAGCGGCAAACGATATGGTCCTCTCAGATGGAATTACACCCTTGCAAATAATCAATGAAATTGCCTCGTTAGACGTAGATATTCCGCTTGCGGTCATGACTTACTACAATGTCGTCTATAGGTTTGGACTAGAAAGATTTGCCTCGAATTTGAGCGAGGCCGGAATATCAGGCATTATCCTTCCTGACCTCCCTTTGATTGAGGCTAGTTCATGGAAGTCTGCTGCAAACACGAAGAATAGAGAAGCTATTTTGCTCGCTGCACCCACAACAACCCAAGAACACCTGAAAAAAATCTGCGATGAAACAAGGGGCTTCGTATATGCTGTCGGATTGCTCGGGATAACAGGCGCCCGAAAAGAATTGGCTGAAAGTGCGAAAATAATCGCCAGTCGTTGCAAAGAAATGACTGAAAAGCCGGTTTTGGTTGGCGTAGGCATTGGAACACCTGACCAAGCTGTAAAGGTTTCAAAGGTTTCTGATGGCTGTATCGTTGGTTCAGCTATAGTCCAGAAGTTGTTGGACGGCGGAGGGCCAGAAGCTGTCGGGAAATTAGTATCAGAATTCCGTTTAGCGCTTGATAATGACTAAAAAGAAGATATTTTAGTCAAAATATCAAAAAAATTGATCTTTTTTGTTAGGGTAAAATACCTGTTCAGAGGTGTTTTTCTAGTATGAAAACAATATTTTTTTCGCAGTAATGTAACTATCGTCACACCAAAGGCAGAAAAGAGCTAAATTATAAGTAGCCAAGCTAATCAACCATGTTGAGGATCTTGGTCCGTTGTTTAAATTAAACAAGGAGCTTTCAAAATTATGATGGCAACATTTGTCACACTTATTATCATGGGAATGCTGCTGCAAGGCATAATAGCAGTGCTAGACAGTATTCTTGATGTCGCTGGAGTAGGAGGAATGCTTAAAGGCCTTCCCGTCATCGGCGCTAACCTATCCCTAATTTGGGCTTACCTGTTTGTGGTAATCACAGATGCATCCGTTGCTGGATACGGAGTCGATACTGAAATTCTCAGTATGGGTGACTTCGGTTCGGACGTTGCTCTTGCAATTATCATTCTCGCTTTCGGCCCAATCAAAGATGCAGCAATTTCTGCTCTAGGCAAGGGAGTCGGAAGGTAAAACTTCTTAAAGTTAGGGGCTACCTCCGGGTAGCCCCTAATTTTTTTGTAAATGTAGATAAAACAAACACAGGTTTTCTAGAGAAGTGGTTATTTGGCTATTTTTTTACGAATGATCCACATTTAGCGTTACAACAGTGTAATTTAGGCTTTATACACATTAAGTGTTGATTGCTCAGGGATAAGCCCGAAGCATAGGAGGAAAATATGAACAAGTCAGAACTGTGTGCTGCAATTTCAGGTAGCACTGGCGTTAGCCAAAGTGATGTTGACAAAGTCCTAAAGGGGCTCGAAGAGACCGTTACCAGCGCAGTTTGCGCAGGCGGCGACAAGATTGTACTGAGCGGTTTTGTTACATTCGAACGTGGACACCGTGCAGCACGATCCGGAAGAAATCCTCAAACAGGAGAGACAATCCAGATTGCCGCAGCGAACACAATTAAAATCTCTGCAGGTTCTAAGCTCAAAGCAGCAGCTAAAGCTTCAACCTGATCATTGATGTCTAAAAGTTAGGGGCCGTCTCCGACGGCCCCTAACGCATTTTTAGGATAGAAACGTATGAATTTTCCAGAACCAACGCTTATTCTTCCACACAAAGATCCTTTTTTGTTCATCTCAGAGATCACTAACCTAGTTCCAGGAGAATCCGCAGAAGCATTATGGGATCTTAAAGGAAACGAAGATTTTTTCAGAGGCCATTTTCCGGGGCGCCCAACATTGCCTGGAGTTTTAATGTGCGAATCTATTGCACAATTAGGAGCTTACGTAGTCCTTCAAGATAATCGTTTTAAAGATAAATTGCCTCTCTTTGGCGGCCTTGAAAATGCCCGGTTCAGAAGACAAGTAATTCCTGGAGACACTCTCAAGCTTCGAGTTGAAGTACTCCGGCTATCTGCCCGTGGTGGAAAAGCTTTTGGCGAAGCTTTTGTCAACGGCAACTTAGCATGCTCAGCTGAGTTAATGTTTATAGCTGTTGAAAAGTAATAGGTTAGGCTGGGCCGATAACGATTGAACCGTTGTGTCCACCAAATCCAAATGA
>DBHP01000102.1:28826-31741 GCA_002295705.1 Candidatus Neomicrothrix sp. UBA825
CTCCAAATTCTGGATCAATCTCTGTTGTCCCGTGAGTCTTCGGTATAGTCTCATTCAACATTGAGAGAATTACTGCAACTGCCTCTAGTGCTCCTGCAGCGCCCAATGAATGCCCCGTAACACCTTTAGTCCCGGTTACGTATGGCATTGAGCCTCCAAAAACCCTTGAGATGGCTTGAGCTTCAGCAGCATCATTCAAGGGAGTTGAAGTACCGTGAGCATTTATTTGCTGAATGTCAGCCGGTAGCAGGCCAGCATCATTAAGTGCCATTTCCATACATCTAACTGCACCATTTCCTCCTGGGGCAGGCGCAGTTATGTGATGAGCATCGGCGGTGCTCCCTGAGCCTAATATTTCAGCGAGCACATTTGCTCCTCTAGAGGTTGCATGGTCCCATTCTTCCAAGATAAGCACACCAGCCCCTTCGGATTGCATGAAACCATCTCGCTGAGTGTCAAAGGGCCGGCTTATTCCTTCATTGGATACTGCAGTCATATTAATAAAACCCTGAGTACCTATAGGAGTTAGAGTGGCTTCAGCGCCTCCAGCGACCATAGCTTTAACTTTGCCTAAGCGAATCAGTTCGGCAGCGCGTCCTATGGAATGAGTCCCTGCCGCACAAGCTGTTACGATCGTCTCGCATGGGCCTTTAAGACCATATTTCATAGAGACACTTGCAGATGCAGCATTCGCCATCATCATGGGAACTAGGAAAGGGGAAACTCTGCGAGGGCCCTTGTCTATAAGTACTTTTACCTGATTTTCAAGCGTGCCTAATCCCCCTACACCTGTTCCTATCATTGACCCAACCGCACTGGGATCGATTATGAAGTCACCCGCCTGAGTGATAGCTTCATGAGCGGCTGCAAGAGCAAAATGTTGAAATCTGTCGGCTCTTCGTGCCTCTTTGGCATTTCCGCCAAAGAGTGGAAGTGGATCAAAGTCCTCAATTAAAAACCCATTCTTTGGAACTCCACTTAGCAATGAATTCCAAAATGCCTCTTTGCCAATACCAGCGCTACTAATAACGCCTATACCAGTTACGGCAATCCGCGCTTTCATTACAATTTGCTAGTTATAAGCTTAAAAGCATCACCTATCGTTGGTAAGTCCTGAAGTTCTTCTTCTTCGACAGTTATGTCAAACTCTTCTTCAAGTTCCATAACTAGCTCTACCAAGTCAAGGCTATCTGCGTCTAAATCTTCAGCAAATTTCGCTTCTAGAGTTACTTGATCTGCTTCTACTGACAAAACATCTACAGCGCAGCGCTTGAATCGTTCAAAGTTTTCGTCACTCATTTTAGTTTCCCTTTCGTTATGTTCATCTTAGATCTTAAGAAATGCCAAGTCCGCCATCAACAGGGATAATAGCCCCTGTAATGTAGCCTGCATCCTCACTTGCTAGAAAAGACACAGTGGAAGCGACCTCATTGACTTCACCAAATCTACGAAGTGGAACAGAACCTAGAATCGATTCTCTTTGTTTATCGGATAAAGCTGAGATCATATCGGTTTTTATAGGTCCGGGAGCCACGATGTTTGTTGTTATGTTCCTAGATGCATATTCCTTGGCTAGCGATCTACCGAATCCTACAAGTCCAGATTTTGACGCTGCATAGTTTGCTTGCCCAGACTGCCCCGCAGAGGCCACGACTGAAGATATTAATATAATCCGACCCCACTTTTCTTTCATCATTGGCTTGATTGCTCTCTTAGCCAGCCGGTAGGCAGAGATCAAGTTTGCTTCAATAACTGAGATAAAATCATCATCAGTCATTCGTGGAAGTAGATTGTCTTTTGTAATGCCTGCATTTGCTACAAGGACTTGAACTGAACCATATTGTTCCTCTACTGAAGAAAAGGCAGATTCTATACTTTCGGGAACAGTGATATCGCATGGAACAGAATGAAATTTTTCATCCCCAGCTGGCGATGATCGATGAGTTCCTACAACGGTAAAACCTTCATCATCAAGCTTCTGGGCAATCGCAAGTCCAATACCACGATTTGCTCCGGTGACTAATGCAACTTTGCTCATGAAGACCCACCCCATTTCACGATGGCGCTTGCTGACGTCATCCCCGCTCCGAATCCTACCAGAAGGAGGTTATCTCCCTCTTGGATTCTCCCGTTTTGTACAGCGTCAACTAGTGCCAGAGGAATAGAAGCAGAGGATGTATTACCTGTTCTGTGAAGTACTGAAACAGACTTTTCCATAGGTATCTGAAGTCTTTTCATAGCGCTTTCGATGATTCTTATATTTGCTTGATGTGGAATCACTAAAGCAATATCTTCGGGTGTTAGTCTGGCGTTTTTGATGGAAGTAAGTGCAGAGTCGGTCATGGCTATTACAGCTTTTCGAAATACTTCTTGGCCGGACATCACAATAGTTCCACCGATTTCAGCATGAAGAATATCTCTCAGCGAACCATCGCAACTTAATTCCCACCCTAGGAGGGCACTTTTGGCGCTTGAGGCCTCTATCACAAAAGCACCTGCACCATCCCCGAACAGGATTGCTGTAGAACGATCCTGCCAATCAGTTACGCGCGAGAGTGTCTCAGACCCGATAACTAGAATACGTTTATTCCCAAGGGCAAGCATCCCGAATCCAGTTACTAATGAATAAACAAAGCCGCTGCAAGCAGCATTCAAGTCCATTGCGCCACACTTAAGACCGAGAAGGTGTTGAACCATAGCAGATGTTGCTGGAATTTGGTCATCCGGTGTGGTTGTCGCCAAGACGAGCAAGTCAATTTCCTCTGGGGAACAGTCAGCGACCTTGAGTGCATCCTTTGCAGCTTGAACAGCTAGCCCTGCTGTTGTTCCACCAATTCTGCGTTCTGAAATCCCTGTTCGCTCCTTAATCCATTCATCTGAAGTGTCCATTCGTGAAGCAAGGTCGTGATTTGTTA
>DBHP01000102.1:32153-33389 GCA_002295705.1 Candidatus Neomicrothrix sp. UBA825
ACCCTGAGCCATGCTATTGGCTGGCTTGAAGTTACTCTTTCACCTTCAATGGCAAGAAAACCCTGAATTTCACCAGAAAAGGCACTTCTTACTTCAGTCTCGTTCACGTGCCCTAAAAGAAATCCTGTCTTAATTTCTTTTCCAGTTAAATCATTATCTGTTGGTGTGAAAATTCCAGCACAGGGACTTACTACAAGGCGTTCGGTGGCAAATAGATGCTCACCTTCAAGTGCGTCCGGTGACGAGGGTTGTTGACCAGCAATTGTCTCTAATAATTTGTCCACATCGCTTGGAGAACTGATAGATATTGTCATTGAATCCTTAAGAGTTCTTTTTGCCATCCCTGTTAAGACGGAGCCTGGTCCTACTTCCACGAAAGTGATGAAACCTGATCCTGCGAGTTGATGCAAGATGTGCTTCCAACGAACTGGACTGGTTAATTGCGAAGATAAAAGAGCTGGCCATTCTTTGGCATTCTCATGACCTATCGCATCAACATTTGCAAAGACCGGATGATCGGGTGATCGAAACTCTACACTATCAATTGCGTTGCGGAGTCTATCTCGAGCAGGTTCCATGTAGGGAGTGTGAAATGCACCTGAAACTGGTAGCTTCATGGCACGTTTGGCGCCTAGTTCCTTCGCTATTTCCGAAGCGGATTCAATTCCAGAATAGGATCCAGCAATTACAACCTGACCTGGCGCATTGTAGTTGGCAACCCATACGTCGTCGTCAACCCTATGGCATGCACTCTCGACTAATTCATCATCAAGTCCTAGTATTGCTGCCATAGTTCCTTCATGGGATTCGGCACAAACTTGCATGGCAGCGCCACGTTCAGTAACAAGTTTTACAGCGTCCTCAAAATCTAAAGCCCCCGAAGCAGTTAGAGCGCTGTATTCTCCCAAACTATGTCCAGCATGGGCTGCTGCCTCAACTCCGACACGTTGCAAGGCATCAAAAATGACCATTGAAGTCAGAAAAGTAGCTAACTGAGCGTTCTTTGTCTCTTTTAGTTCTGCGTCGTTTGTTTCAAGGAGTAGAGCAGATAGATCTCTACCGGAGATCATTGATGCATCCTGAACTAGTTCCCAAGATGGGTGGTTCACCCATTCTTGGCCCATGCCCTCTTTTTGTGACCCTTGTCCCGGGTAAGTAAAAACAATCATTTTCTAACCTTCACTGACTGTAATTGTTTTGGCTCTCAACTGTGTGCTTTTTTCACTTTTATTTTAT
>DBHP01000102.1:33702-34931 GCA_002295705.1 Candidatus Neomicrothrix sp. UBA825
TTTTCACTTTTATTTTATAAAGCATAGACTCCTAGAGTTTTATATCCTGAGGTTACTTGCGTTGCTTCGTTACGTGTGTTGTGGCCTCGCAGTGGCTTATCCTTTGGTACAGCACGGAGTTAGCTTCCACAAACATTGCTTTAGTGTCTTATTTGATAGACTGTCATCCTGCCCGGGTGGCGGAATCGGCAGACGCGGGGGATTCAAAATCCCTTTCTCTTCGGGGAGTGCGGGTTCAAGTCCCGCCCCGGGCACAAAAGATATATCTGATGGGAACTGTTAGACAATCGCTGATCATCCAATTTATGGAATTAAGGTCTGTTGATACTTCGTCAGCAATCTATTCTGATCGTCTAACTGATGTAAGATACGCCTGTGCCTCAAAGATTGCTTAAGAAGAAACTGGCAGACACTTCTCTTCGCTTACGACAGTTACGGGAAGAGTTGAAGGTCGCCGAAGAACAACTCACACATTTCTCGGATGAAGCTGACGAGGCGAGATTACGCTCACTGGTTTCGGAGACACCGTTAGCTGATCAAAGGCATCGAGAGGCAAATAAGCATGCTGAGTCTATGAGGAAGCACAAGAATATGCTTCAAAATGAAATTGAGCGTGTTGAAGCGCTACAGGACGAATTATTAGACCAATTGGAGTCAAAGAATGCCTAAAAAGATTAGGGTCGTAATTGCCGAAGACGAGGCCATAATCAGACTGGACCTAAAGGAAAGCCTTGAGGCCGAAGGCTACGAAGTTATTGGAGAAACGGGCCGTGGTGATGAGGCGATTGACCTAGTCAGGATGCTAGAACCTGAATTGGTCATTCTTGATATAAAGATGCCTGGGATGAACGGTATCGACGCAGCGAAAATCATCTCTGATGAAGGGTTAGCAGCCGTGATTCTGCTCACAGCCTTTAGTCAGCAAGATTTAATTCAAGAGGCTAGCAATGCTGGTGTTTTGGCCTATCTTGTAAAGCCTTTCCAGAGAAGTGATCTAGTCCCTTCCATAGAGCTTGCATTAGGCAGGTTTAAAGAAATTTCCAACTTAAAGCAAGAGACTGAAATGCTCAGGCAAAGCTTGGAGACACGCAAGTTAGTTGATCGTGCAAAAGGGTTATTGATAGATAATTATGGACTCAAGGAGAGTGATGCGTACAGGTATCTTCAAAAGAAAGCAATGGAAGATAGGACTACTATGAAAGCCGTGGCAGAAGATATTCTCTCAGATA
>DBHP01000102.1:35270-35397 GCA_002295705.1 Candidatus Neomicrothrix sp. UBA825
TTCACCAGTTGACTCAGATTCTACAGAGAAAATGGATAAGAAATTATGAAAAAGCTTATGTTGCTTGATGGGAATTCTCTTGTGTACCGAGCTTTTTTCGCTTTGAGTCAAGCAGATATGAGAACCT
>DBHP01000120.1 GCA_002295705.1 Candidatus Neomicrothrix sp. UBA825
GCAAGCGGCTACGCCGTAGGGACTGTGGATCAACTTTTTACTGAAGAAACGAGATCTGGTTTGCGTGATTGGCAGATAGCCCGAGGATATGGAGGTGCCAGCCCAGAACCCAACGAAAATATTATTATCTCCTTAAGCTCCAATACTGCGGGATATTCGATAGGGGCACAGAATACAATCGCCATAGAACTCCAACCAAGCGTCCCAGGCCAAAGTCTGACCTCAACAAATAACTGGGATACTCAAAATGCGCTTTACTCTCAGAACTCAATGAGCACTCACGCATTCATTCCTGCTAATTTCGCTTTCCAGAATAATGTGATGCAAGAGAATAGACCCGTTATCGAGGTCAGTGTGAATCCAACTTCTGTTGTAGAGGGAGAAACTGCGACTTTTACCTTTACGTCAGACATTGCGATGCCTTCAGATACTGTTATCGATTACGTGGTCACAGGCTCTGCCACTGCCGAAGATGACTATAATGACGACCCATTGGACGGCTCATTTATTTTTCCCGCTGGCACACAATCATTTGATTTACAAATAGAAACTTTGACTGATAACGAAATTGAGAGTGCTGAAGAACTCATAATTGAGGTCGGTGAGGGTTTCAGCATAGGTGACAACCTCCCCTATCAACTTGGGGCGCTTCGGGAAGCGAAATTGGAAATTACCAGCCCCTCCGGAGATGTACAAACAATAGAAATACGATCCATAACCCCTACGGTGTCTGAGGGTGGCAACTTAACCTTCGAATTCAAAACAGACAAAATAAGCAATGAAGACACGATAATAAAAATATCTGTGTGGGGAACTGCTACAAGTGGCTCGGATTTTATCGCTGAAGATTTAGAAGTTGAACTACCCGCCAACCAAGAAACTGTCAGCCTCACCTTCCAAACCAGAAATGATACAGAGGTTGAAGCCGATGAAGAGCTATGGGTCACTATCTTAAGTAACCCCAACGAGACATATGCTATTGGGTCGCCAAAGTCAGCTTTAGGAATAATAGAATCGAACGATTTACCTGAGTTAACGATATCAGGAGGTGGAGGCATCGGTGAAGGCGGAAATGCCGAGTTCATAATCAATGCTGACCAGCCTGTCACTGAGGACACATCAATCAATTACACGTTACGTGGAAGCGCCACTGCAGGAAAAGACTACAAGGAACTCCCTGGGACAGTAATTATGCCTGCAGGCCAAAGCCAAGTAACTGTTCAGATTGAAACTATTGACGACGATGTCCTATTCCTTCCTGGAGATATGGTTGTCGCTTCCTGGCCAGCAAGAATTGGAACAGTGTCTGTTGACGATGGTGAGTTCATTCTCCTAGGGCAACAAGTTCTTACGCTTACAGAACCCGACTTTACGATCACATTGACGCTCAATCCTACAGATAGAGGAAACCTAGAGGTTGGAATGGCAGTGGAAGTTGAACTGCAAGCGAGTGACCAAGATGCTGTGCCAGGTGTAATTCTTGAGCTTGATGAAACTGCAACAGTTGCCGCCGATGGTTCCGAGAGATACGAAGGCGTCATTCAAACATTCGAGGACCTAGACGCAGTGGACGGCGCAAATGTCAACGTTGATGTAACGCGGGAAGAAAAGATAGACGTCATAACCGTTCCAGTCGCCGCTGTTTTACAAGACGGACAAGGTAACGATGTCGTGCGAGTAGTTCTGACAGATGGAACAACTCGTCAAGTACAAGTTAAGGTTGGCCTTTCTGAAGGCGCTTACGTTGAAATTACAGAAGGGCTCTCAGGCGAAGAACTTGTACTGGTAGAAACCTAATGAATACCTCAGGGATATCCCAACCCAATCTCAATACTGTCAGTAGAAAAAATCTATTTCGGCTACGAGATGTCTACAGAATCTATGGACAAGAGCCCGTTGCTGTTCATGCTCTTGACGGTGTATCTCTTGATATCCATGCAGGGGACTTTATGGCAATTATCGGACCTTCCGGATCTGGTAAGTCGACGCTCCTTGGATTATTGGGATGCTTGGATTTGCCGACAAAAGGATCAATCAAAGTTGATCAAACAGAGATAACGGACTTGGAGGACAGCGAGCGTTCAAAGCTCCGAGGCGATTCGATAGGGTTTGTCTTCCAGCAATTCCATTTAATCCCTCACCTCACAGCTTTGGGGAACGTTTCAACAGCCCTCCTATACCGCGAGCTAACGAAACCTGAAATTAAAGAGCGTTCTTTAGCTGCTCTAGAGATGGTAGGACTTGGTGAAAGGCATGACCACCGTCCTATTGAGATGTCAGGCGGTGAGCAACAGCGTGTTGCGATTGCAAGAGCTTTGGTAACTGATCCTCTTATGATCCTTGCAGACGAACCGACAGGGGCGCTGGATACAAAAACTGCAACAATTGTTTTGGAAATCTTTAAAAATCTTCAGAGCGAGAATCGTGCAATTGTGCTCGTTACGCATGATTTAGAAATAGCTGAACAAATGGATCGCGTGGTTTCTATGAGAGATGGAAAAATTGTCGCCGATGATCTTCGTACCGAACGAACTGACACTCTAGAAGAAAGATTTTGGGAAGTTGGTAAGGGCGGCAAGTTAGAGTGAATTGGTTTCGAGAAATACTCAGCGTTGCGCTCGGTGGCCTGACGGCGAGAAAGGTACGCACCTTATTAATCATGCTTGGGCCTGTGCTGGGGGCCGCAGGCATAGTAGCTGCAGTCGGGTTAAACGAGTCAGCAAAGGGTGACGTAAGACAGACCCTAGAGAAATTAGGAACTAATTTAATAGTCGCCTCGGCTGACGGAACCTTCTCGGGCGGTCAGGCACCAACGCTTCCTGAGGAAGCTGTGGAGCGCGCTATGAATGTTTCAACTGTTGACCGAGCTGCCGGTATTACAGAAATAGGAAGCCTTACCGTACTCCCTTCACAGGGCGGTAGAGATTTCTTCAGAACCATACCCGTTCCCGTGCTTACCAGTGATCAAAATCTCCTTAATGTATTGGATGCTAAAATGCTTTACGGCCGCTTCATTAATGGAGCCGACGAGGACAATGTCTTTCGCAGCGCTGTCATCGGTCAAGATCTCGCAAGCGATTATCAATACCTTCCAGGTGAAGCCCGAACAATTGATGTCAACGGCGAAACTTATGGAGTGGTAGGAGTTCTAGAGAAAGTTGCCCTAGTTCCCAAATTAGATACCGCAGTAATTATCCCCAAATCTTCTGCAGAGGAAGATTTCGGCATAGAGCAAAAACCAACGACCCTGTACGCACGAGCATTAGAAGGAACGGTTGATTCGACCTCTGAGGCTTTACCTGTAGCCATTAATCTCGGCGGACCTGAAGGTGTTGTAGTAGCCATCCCTTCTGACCTACTCGAAGCTCAAGGGGCTGTAGATACCACACTGCGAAATATTCTTTTCTTAATGGGAGGCCTAGCCCTCCTCGTTGGTGGTGTAGGAATTGCGAATGTTATGTCCATATCTGTAATCCAACGATCAGGCGAAATTGGAATCCGGCGTGCTCTTGGCCATACAAAAATAACGATCGCCATGCAGTTTGTTCTTGAAGCCTTATTTGTGGGTGTTCTTGGGGGCTTAGCTGGTGTTCTTGCAGGTGTTGGAGTTATCTACCTCGTATCAGCTGTTCTCGGGTGGGTCGCTACTCTTAACCTGCCACTATTTCTAGTAGCAGGAGGCATGGCCCTTATTGTGTCAATCATTGCAGGCCTTTATCCAGCTCTCAAAGCTGCTCGGCTCGAGCCATTGGAGACACTAAGACTTGGCTAAGACTTACTCGAAGCGCTTTCCCTCTTCTTTGAGGAAGTCAATCCACTTCGACCCTGCAAAATCAGTTAGATCACCCGGCAGATATCGGACCGTTCCCAGCAGGCCTGTGTACGGAAAGTTTCGATACTTTTCATAGATCTCCCAATTAACTGGGGACTTTCGATCAATTCCTATATCAATACCTTGGAATGGAGCCATAGCAAGTAAAGCTAGTAGACCCTTAGGGCTGGCCGTAGCTACCCCATTAAGCGATATGTCTATGTCCCAATGCAAAAAATCAGGAGGGGTCACAGTGATATCAATCTTATTATGCCCCTCAAGGATCTCGCCACAACGAATATTAGTCATTTCGCCATAACCATTATGCGAAAATAAAAGATTGCCATCTACAACATAAAGGGCATACCCACCGCCTTGATCCCCGTGAGCAAAGAGAGTTCCTTGATCTCCATGTTTATGATCAAGTTCTATTTCAACGCTCCAGTTCCGGAAGCTGATTAATTGCTGCGATTTCCATCGCTCAACAGTTGGCGTCCCAGGATATAGGACCATTTCCTGAACAAGTTTTTCATTCCATGGAGGACGGAGAATATTTTTTACATTGTTGCCTTCATCCAAAGGGAAAACTTGATTTTCCCAAGCCGTCTTTTCCCAAAGATTTTTCATGTACTCCACTTTCTCAGGGTAACTTTGCGAGAGGTCTATACTTTCAGTCGGGTCATTAAGTAAATCATGCAATTCCCAATGCTCTTCGGAAAAAGCAGTTTCAGGTTGCCGTATTGTTGAGGCTGACCATCCGTTACTATACATTCCTCGATGCCCTATCATCTCGTAGTATTGCTCCGGATGGGTAGATTTTGCCGAAGGGTTTGTAAGCGAGTTTACGAAACTATTACCAGCAGCTGGGGGCAGTCGTTCTTCACCCTTTGATGCTGGAATATCTATTCCCACCAGTTCGCAAATTGTTGGAAGCAGGTCCGTCACGTGCTGATACTGGTGTCGAAATTCTTTGTCGGAAGGTAGTCCTTTTTCCCAGTGAACTATGAGTGGCACTTGTTGACCACCCTGATGTGTATTTGTTTTATACAGTCTAAATGGCGTGTTGGAGGCCATAGCCCACCCCATGGGGTAATGAGCTAAGGACCTAGGTCCACCCAAAAGGTCGATCCTAGAATGATCCAGCTCTGTGCTTTCAAGATCAGTATGACCGGTGAAGGCCAATAATGTGCGAAAATACGCTGAAGTTCCTAATTCCTGACCTTCTCGTGATCCCCCATTATCAGATGTAAAGACGATGATTGTGTTATCCCACTCACCCATTCTTTCCAATTCGTCTCTAAATCTCTTAAAATTTTGGTCAACGTTATCAACCATCCCTGCAAATATCTCTTGATATCGAGCAAAGAGTTCCTTCTCCATTGAAGTAAGTTCATCCCATGGCTTGACCGCATGGTTTTGCTCAGAATTTCGATCTGGTAGTAACGCTTTATCTGGCACCACACCCAGCTCTTGTTGCTTCTCAAAACGTTGTTTGCGGAACTCATCCCAGCCAGCGTCGTACTTTCCTTTGTACTTTTCTATGTCTTCACTTTTCGCCTGCAAGGGTGCATGAACTGCTCCATGAGCAAAATACATGAACCACGGCTTTATAGGGTCGGAACTTCTCAATTCCTTTATCATTTTTATTGCTTGGTCAGTGAGATCATCAGTGAAGTAGTAATCATCTGGGTAGTCATCTATGTCTAAGGCATGATTATCTTCATGGAGTCGGTGAGGTTGATGGAAATTGGTGAAGCCTCCTAGTATCCCATAGAACCGTTCGAAACCCTTTTGCAACGGCCAGCTATGCTTGGGTCCTGCCTCAGATAAATTTGAGTCTTTGCATAAATGCCATTTTCCGATCATAAGACTTGCCCAACCATGATCTTGGAAAAGGTCTCCCATAGTGAGGGCATCTTCCCTTATCTCCATCGCATATCCAGGAAACCCTGGATCAAAATGAGCTACATGACCTATTCCAGCCATGTGGGAATTAAGGCCAGTCAGCAGTGATGCTCGGGTTGGTGAACACATGGGATTGACATGAAAATTCGTATATTGAATACCGTCAGCGGCGAGTTTATCAAGAGCAGGCGTTTCGATCTCAGACCCAAAACATCCAAGGTCAGAGAAACCGAGGTCATCCACAAGCATAACTAACACATTTGGCGCATCGGCAGGTGCTGTGGGAGGCACGGGCCATTCAGGTTCGGAAGTTGAAAATACCTTACCTACTTTTCCTCCGAAGTTTTTATATGCATGGCTTTTATCGCTCACCTACAACACCTTTGGCTGTCTTCTGAAAGTTTTCAGAACTATTTTTTTGTTGGCAATGCATATTGCATGCCATCCTCCATTATTCTACATTTATG
>DBHP01000058.1:0-1051 GCA_002295705.1 Candidatus Neomicrothrix sp. UBA825
AAGCTGAGAACAACGACATAAGCACAGAAGAAGCTATCAGCAACGTTGACCCACAAGACCTCATGGAAGTTCTTTTCAGCACTGCAGACGAGACAGAAACAGAACCTCTCGCCATAGGAATTGCTGCTTCTCCCGGAGCGGCCACCGGCAAACTTTGCTTAAGTGTAGATGCCGTCCTTGAAACAGTAGATGCTGGCGAAGAAGCAATAATGTTTGCAATGGAAACAGGTCCAGAAGACGAACCTGGTATGCGATGGTCCTCAGGTATAGCCACAGCGCACGGCGGGCTCGCAAGCCATGCTGCCATCTACTCTAGAGGTTTAGGATTGCCAGCGGTATGCGGCATTGCCGAACTAAATGTGACCGAATCGTCAATAGACATAGGTGGCGTAACTATCAATGAAGGGTCAGAAATTTCAATTAATGGAACGACGGGTGAAGTCCACGCCGGAAAAATACACATCTCGGAAGCCGAAACGCCTTCGGAACTAACAACACTTTTAGACTGGTGTGACCAAGCGCGGCATAACCTAATTGGCGTTCGCGCAAATGCTGATACGCGCGAAGAGGCTACCGAAAGCGCAGAAGCTGGAGCCGATGGTATTGGGTTGTGTAGAACAGAGCACATGTTTCTAGGAGAACGTCTTCCAGTGATCAGGAAATTCTTGACTGCAGAAAGCCATGAGACCCAAAATGACGCACTCAAGGAGCTCATTACAATACAAACACAAGACTTTGTAAATGTCCTTGAACCAATGGACTCAAAGCCAGTGACAATTAGGCTCTTAGACGCTCCATTACATGAATTCTTAGAAGACAGTCACGAACAGAATCCAATGCTTGGATTACGGGGAGTACGCCTAGCCCTAGTTACGGAGAATTTATACCGAGCACAAACTCGAGCGCTCATCTCTGCAGCCCAGAAGAGACTGGAAGACTCTGGAAATCCAGTAATTGAAATTATGGTTCCGTTGGTTTCAATCAAGGGAGAACTCGAGACAACATTGCGTTGGATACGAGAAGAAATCAAGGAGGCTCCTATCGATATCCC
>DBHP01000058.1:1439-8906 GCA_002295705.1 Candidatus Neomicrothrix sp. UBA825
GCACCTCTTGTGGACTTTATGAGTTTCGGGACTAATGACCTCACCCAAATGACATATGGATTTAGCAGGGATGACGTAGAGGCAAGTGTGATTAAGCAATATATCGAAATGGATATTCTGCAAGAAAGCCCTTTCGCACAATTAGATGCTTTAGGTGTTGGAAAGCTAGTCCAAGAAGCAATAAACAGCAGCAGAGCAGTTAACCCTGAAATCAAAATTGGGATCTGTGGAGAACATGGAGGAGATCCATCATCAATTCGTTTTCTAGTCAACTCCGGTGTGAACTACGTAAGTTGCTCTCCTCCTCGTATTCCAATCGCACGTTTGGTTAGCGCTCAGGAGTCGCTTAAATAATCAATAACCGCCGATGAGATACCGTCCTACTTCTCGTGTATGTTCTACTCATGGGCTGGAGTCGGGAATTTATAGAAAAGGTTAGGGATGCAACTGACCTTACGGATGTCGCAGGGGATTTTGGCGATACTAAAAATGCGGGCCGAGGAAGCGTCAAACTTAATTGCCCACTCCCAAATCACGATGAAAAGACTCCTTCATGCAACGTGCAACCGAAAGTTTTCCATTGTTTCGGCTGTCAGGAGGGCGGCGATTGTTTCAAATTTGTTGAAAAGGTCCGAAATTGTGATTTTAATGAAGCCGTAAAATGGTTAGCTGATCGCGCAGGTATCGTACCGGAACCAAATGATTGGGTAGGCGGCACTGGAGGAGAAGACAAACGCAGAGACCTTTTCCAAGCCGTGTCAATAGCATCAGGCATATTCCAAGAACGTCTATTAGATATGAGTAACAAACCTGCGCAGAAAGCACGAAACTTCCTGAGGGAGCGAGGAATTACCGGTGATATGTGCCGTAAATACGGAATAGGTTACTCATTCCCCAAACAAAAAGGGCTATCCGACAATCTGATCAAAGTTTTAGCTCCGCAAATGGAAGAAGAGTTCAAAAAAGCAAATATTAAAACAGAAGATATTGCACAAAAGGTAAAAGCTGCATTGAAACGTTCAGGTCTTTCCTCTGAATATCAAGGTCAAGTAACTGATTTTTTCTTCAGTGAAAGAATAATGTTTACAATTTATGACTCGAGTGACAGATCAATTGCGTTCAGCGGAAGACAGTTACCTGGAGGACCTGAGCCTAAATATAGAAATTCCCCTGTCACAGAGATTTATAAAAAAGACCAGACTCTATACGGACTCAATTGGGCTAAGAAAAATTTTGCAAAGGAAGACCGCATCATTATCTGTGAAGGACAGATTGATGTAATCGCATTTCATGAAAGTGAACTCCCAATTGCAGTGGCCCCGTGTGGAACGGCAATAACAGAAAACCATATTAAAACGCTCGCGAACTATTCTAAGAACATAATTATTTGCTTTGATTCCGATTCAGCTGGGCAAAATGCCACAAAAAAATTCGTTCAATGGGAGCAAAAGCATAATCTTCAAATCAAAGTCGCAACTCTTTCTGACGGAAAGGATCCTGGCGATTTTTTAACAGATAAAAACCTAACAGAGCTAGAAGAAGCTATAGATGGCTCCATACCGTTTCTTCGCTGGCAGATAAAGAACGCTATATCAAATGAGGATCCCCAAACGATAGAGGAGCGAGTTCAAGTAGCGAGCAAATGTTTACAGATAGTGAAGAATCATCATGAGGAAATGTTTCATGATGACTACGTGAAATACATCGCTGATGAGTTTGATTTACCTTACGCAGGCCTAAGAGAGAAATTTGACAAACTAAACAAGTTGCAAAAGCCGGTTACGTCCAATTGGCAGCAGACAATGCCTGAAGAGCAAACTAAAAGTGGGCGTAATGCAACTGCAAAGATTCAAGCGAAAAAAGAATCTAAGGAAATCCCATCTGTAGTAGCGATGAATGTACTTTCTTTACTTCTCCATAACAGGCAAACTCTTGAAGCTGGAAAAGTAATCCCAGACCGCCTTGAACCCTTCTTATTCCCAATGGGCCCGCTAAGAGATATCTATAAGGCATTGTTAGAAAGCAAAAGCCTTGGTGAATGCATTGACAAACTTGAAGGAACTGAAGACCAATTATCAATCATCGCTAAACTGCGAAACTTGAAACCAGCCGAAACAGCTGATGCCGAAACTGCCATCAAAATGACTGGTGAACTGCTTATTCGTACAGTAGAAAAGACTTACGAGACACTTCATCAAAGGGCAGTCACAAATAATGATCTCAAAAGCATCAGTGACCTAGGGCAAGTTCATACGAATAAAAGCATTATGCAGAACGAAGGCTATAACCTCTTTTCTTCCGAAGCGGACTTTCTTATTGAGTGGCTTCGTGGAAGGCTTGAAAATACAGACACTCGTATGAAACCTAAAAATGACTAACAATAAACGATTGCTAACTAAAGACGAAGAAATTTCGCATGGAACTAAAATTCAAATTGCTGCGCAGGCCAGCAATATCATATTGCGAGAAGCGGAAGCATTCATGCGATCAGAACCCAGTTCAGAGACCGCACTTCACATACATTTGCTAATCAACAAAAGTAAAAATATAGAGTACAACTTTGAAAGAATAGAAGAAATAGCCTTAGCACTAATTGCTAAGTTGCCACCTGGATCTGAAGAGAAAGAACAACGAATTAGAAGAAACTTGGAGAAAGTCAAAGTCGGCGGATGGGCAAAGGGGCAAATGATCGTTCGAAATCAAGGTTTAGTTCGCAAACTAGCTATGACGCATTCAAGCCAATACGTAACTCAAGATGACCTCATACAGCAGGGAAACGAGGGTCTCATTCGGGCTGTTGAAAAATTTGACCCTGATATGGGAAATAAATTCTCAACTTATGCTCGAGATTGGATCAAACAAACAATAAACAGATATGTCGATGAGCAACACACAATTAAGATTCCCGAGTATTTGCGAAATAAGATCACGCGCATACGAAAAGCACAGAATAACTACCTTCAATCTATGGGGCAGGAAGCTCCCATATTTGTGCTCGCATCCGAGTGCGAAATGTCAGAAAATGAAGTCGAGACCCTTCTCTCTATCAAACCTGATGCAATTTCACTAAATAAATCGTTTGGCGACGGAGAATCTGACTTAGAGAATTTTATTGAGGATGAAAAGTCGCTAACTCCAGAAGACGCAGCAGAGGAAACCATGATCAAGCAAAAACTTAAGAGCGCTCTAGAAGCACTTTCCCCTGAGGAAAGAGTAGTGATTGTGAGGCGTTATGCGTTGGACGGCAAGAGGAAGGCAACGCTGAAAGAAATAGGTGATGATCTTGGACTATCCAAAGAAGCTGTTCGGTTGAAAGAACAAAGAGTGCTAAAGAAACTTCAAATGTCAACAGACCTCCAGCATTTAAGCGGGGTCGAATAAAAGAAATCGTTAAAGAAAACTCTTCGATGGTTACACAGTTATACTAAGGAACTGTTATTCTCACAGAACCTTCCGGGGTAGCTCAGTTGGCAGAGCGTCGGACTGTTAATCCGCAGGTCGTGGGTTCGAGCCCCACCCCCGGAGCAGAAAGCCTCCTTTGAAAAGAGGAGGCTTATCTCTGCTTGCGTTACCTCAATTGCTATTTTGCAGGGTAAGATCCATTCGGGCCTGTAGCTCAGTGGTTAGAGCAGGGGACTCATAATCCCTTGGTCGTGGGTTCGATCCCCACCAGGCCCACAGCTAGTGGATTAACTGATTGGCTCTTTGCCGGCTTCTTGACGTATATCAATTCCGGTCAATAGGGCCCCAAAAATCTTTGTTGAAATGCCATTTATAGCGGCGTTTGATGCCATTCGTTTTGGTAGGCGAACTTCTTTTTTATTTTTCTCCACGGCTTTCACGGTGGATTTTGCTACCTTGACCGGGTCAGCAACAGCCATGAAACCAAACTTCATGAATCTGTCTACCCCTCTTTTCATAAGCGGATCGGCATCAATATCATCCCACATTTTGGTATCAACAGGTCCCAGATGAAGGATGGAGACATTTAAAGGCGTGTATCTCAATTCCATGCGAAGAGATTCGGCATATCGCGTTAGGCCAGCTTTTGAAGAACAGTAAGCAGACATAGCTGGATTACCCGTGGTTGCTGCGATAGAGGATGTATAAACAAGGTGACCGGTTCCTCTCGAAAGCATTTTAGGTAAGACAGCAGCAGTTAAGACCTGTGGAGTGATGAGGTTTATTCTCAGTGTCTCTTCTATTTCCTTCTCAGTTATGTCTTCTATGAGGGTACTTTTCTCTATTCCGGCGTTATTGATCAAGACATCTATAGGTCCGACGCTATCTTCAACATTATCAATGTATGTCCTGGCATCTTCTGGATCGTTTGCGTCAAAGGGAATAGCAATTCCGTTAATTTCTTTCGCAAGATTTGAAATAGCGCTCTCGGTTCTTGCCGATAGGACCACTTGACTTCCAGCGGCGGCAAATTCTTTGGCAATTTCAGCTCCGATGCCTCTGGAAGCACCGGTAATGACTACTCTTTTCCCATCTAAATTCATTTTTTCTCCTAATTGTTTGAAAAGTTAAGAATGCGACACTCTGACATGATTGTAAAGGTAAGTTAACATACATTTATTTCAGAAATGTTAAATGAAGGAAAGATTATGTCTGATAGGGCCAAAGCAAGCGGTCTAACTATCACCTGAAACTTCTTTGAGGGCTATTATGGGAATTTTACGTTGAGTTTTGTTTTGGTATGCCCCATAATTTGGGTATTTATCAGTGATCTCTTCCCACACTTCCTCGTAATGCTCATCTCCAAGAACATGCGCGAACATTGTCTTGTTTTCTGATTGGGTTTCAATCTTTACTTTTGGGTTCTTAAGAAGGTTCATGTACCACTCTGGGTGACGATCGTCTCCGCCTTTTGAAGCGACAAGACAAATATCTCCATCGAAGCTAATCGGACTGGTTAACATGACTGTTCTATCTTGTCCGCTTACCCGACCAATGGTTGTCAACTTAATAACTGGCATTCCAAAAGCATCCCAACCTCTTTTGCCTGCGGTAACTTTGATGAGACTGCGATGTAGGGTGTTAGCTAGTTTCATGAAGCTATCATTAGGCATTCCAAAACATTAACATTATGAATCCGGAAAAAAGAATTATCATCTCTATAAAGTTTCTTGTTATAGCTCTTCTTTCTGCTGTCCTAACCTCTGGATGTTCCCAACCGGATTCGGAAAAGGCTTTTTTGATTCCTGTTGAAATAGCAATTGATGAGAATAATGAAAATGAAGCGCTAACAGAGCAAGCGACACCTATCGCAAGTCCGACTGCAATACCCACGCCCACAATTACTCCTACTCCGACAGAAATTCCGATCCCAACGATTTCTATTGGATATATGGGATTTTCTGGAGAAAGGCCAACGGGATTGGTTATATCGGAATGCTCTCCACTCACTATTTATGACAAAGATGTTGAAGGTGTTCAAGAACATATCGACAGATATGACGAGATGTGCCGAGCGGCTGAAAGTGAAGGGGTAATCTTTGAAGTTAGAAGCGCATTCCGTAATTATTATGACCAACTAGATTATTACACTTCGGACAGGTTTGGTCCCTCCGTTGCCTCACACCCTGATGAATCAATGCATGTTGCAGGCATGGCTATAGATTTAACAGCAAATTCAAAGATATGGACCCACGAAATAGTGGGCTGTTACGATGAAGAAGCAAATAATTTCACTTATCTACAAGAACCAATTGATCACCTTGCCTATGCAGTAAAAGTAAGAAACGAAGAAGTGAGCGATTTGTGCCAACAATCAGTAACTGTAGTTCCAATCAAAAGATCCATGCTTTTCGGATTAACTCCCGGATGCACTGTTCTGACGGAACCTGAATGGTGGGGGGACCCTGAGGTAATTGAATGCAGTTCAGCCACTCTCAAACCTAATGGGATGATTCGGGAAGATTGGCACTTTGAGAACGCCGATCTCATCTCTGCTTTCATAGTCAAATAAAGCCTGAGGAAAAATGATCAAATTCACTGCCCAAAAGAAAATTGTGCCTGCCGTACTTTTCATAGTTGTTGCTTTCCTTAACACTGGTTGTGGTGAAGGAGAAAACGAGGTCATCGCTTCCGGACGCCTATATAAACAAATAGCTATTGTAGAACCAACTCCGACTCCAACTCCGGTCACAATGATGGTAGAGGAGTCAGTGCCTATTGAGGTAGCAACACCTGAACCGACTCCGAAGGTAATACTGGTTGATTCGCCATATGGTGAAAATGTTGAGAGATGGAGATCTGACGTCCGAGGGGCACTTGCCGAATATGGTTTAAGCGATGAAGAAGACAGATTCATGAGAGTCATGTGGTGTGAAAGTAGAGGGGATCCTGATGCTGTGAATGCAGAAAGTGGTGCATCAGGGTTAATGCAACATATACCTCAATATTGGGTCGATAGGGCTCGTTCTGCTGGTTTCCAAGGAGCGTCTCCATTTGACCCGATAGCTAATATTTACGCCTCTGTTTGGCTTCTTGACGTCGGAGGGTGGAGCCACTGGGAGTGTAAGTAGATTTAGCTGACTATGAAGGGGGCGTGCGGTTAGACTGCCCTTATGGCAAAGGGTCAGCTTCACGAACCATCACAAGCAGTCACTCCCGAGGTGGTGCATGCGTACCAAAGAGATGGTCACGTATGCATTCGGGGCTTAATTGATACCGAAACAGTATTAAATTATCGCCCAATAATTGAAGAGATTTCAGAATCTTGGAGGTATGAGAAACGGCCGATAGAGGAACGCGAAACATACGGTAAAGCGTTTTTGCAGGTCCATAATATTTGGCAAAAAAGCATGTTGTGTAAAGAAATTGTTTTTGCCAAATGCTTTGCGCATGCGGCATCACAATTGCTTGGAGTAGAGAGCGTGAGAATCTACCATGATCAAACCCTTTTCAAAGAGCCTGGGGGTGGTCACACGCCATGGCACCAAGACCAAACCTATTGGCCGTTAGAGCCAGACAGCACAGTTACCATGTGGCTTCCACTGTCTGAAATAACGGAAGAAGTCGGATCTATGTACTTCGTCTCAGGGTCGCATGAAATGGGGGAGTTTGGTGCTGGGGGGATATCTGACTCAAGCCATGACAAAATTCAAGATTGGATTGATAGTAATGGCCACATACCATTTACGCATGGTGCTATGGATTTAGGTGACGCGACTTTCCATTCAGGCTTCACTCTTCATAGTGCCAAACCCAATCCCACTCTGGAGACTCGACCAGTCCTCACGGTTATCTACGTTGCAGATGGCGCAGAAATATTAGATCCCACACCAATGCAAGAATTTGATTTAAAGCTTTGGTTAGGTGGGCGTCAGCCAGGCGAAACTGTCAGTAGTGAAATCAATCCTCAGTTATACCCTTGATCGGGCGCAGTTTGAATAGCCCAGTAGGCTCAGGCTCTTTAGGTGAAGAAAATACGTTATCAAATGAAACGTCATCTCCCAC
>DBHP01000058.1:9249-11216 GCA_002295705.1 Candidatus Neomicrothrix sp. UBA825
AGCAATAATTTCAGCTACAGCATACGTATCGTCTAAAGCCTGATGGGCATTGGCAATATCAATGCCAAATGCATCAGCGACATCACTTAACTTCCTGGTTGGTGGCTTGATAGGGGCGTAAACTGAAGCTTTCCTGCTATCCCAATTTGGAAACAGCAATCCTCGGGGGAGACATCCGCATCTATCCATTTCAGCGTAAAGAAAGCCGAGGTCAAAACTTACGTTATGGGCCACAATAACACTTCCATCTAACCTTTTGTAAATATCGCCTGCGACGTCACTAAAGGTTGGGGCATCTGCAACCCAATTGCTGTTAATTCCGTGAATATGCTCTGCGCCGATGTCACAGTCAAGGCCTGGGTTTAACAATGAAGTCCAACTTTCGCCAATCTCTCCGTGCTGAACGTCAACAATGGCTAACTCAATTGCTCTACTTGACTTAGGAGAAAAGCCCGTAGTTTCAAAATCAATGCAAGCAAATCTCGTATCTTCAAAACGCATATAGATAGCGCTACTCTTTCGTTATCTCAAGCGAAGACTTGATGTCACTCTGGTTTTTGAACCATTTCTCTCCAGATGTCACCTGCTCGACCATTTCATTAGAATCAACCCACCCTGTGAAGCCTTGCTCAAGGTGGGCAACATTTGAGAATCCTAAATCCTTTAGTGCGGATGTCGCTAATGCTGATCGCCAGCCAAGTGAGCAAAAAAGAACGTAACGCTGGCCAAAGGTAAATTCTTCTTTATGGTAAGGACTATCAGGGTCAAACCACCACTCAATCATCCCTCTGGGGGCCGAAACTGCACCAGGGATAGTTCCTTCAAGTAGACGCTCTCGAAAGTCCCGAATATCAATTAAAATCGTGGAACCTTCCGATATCTCTCGTTTGACTTCTTCCACAGATAGTTCCTCAATCTCAGATTTTGCTTTCTTGACCAGATCGTTAATTGAGGTTCGTTGCATGATAACAATGTAGCCGCAAGATAGAAAAAGCTGGAATCAAGAGAGTCGCTTGATTTGATTCATTCCTGCAACCTAATAGCCTCAACTGAGGGGGAACAATGACAACATATGGACCAGAGACAACAACAGACGAAGTGCTGCTTGGACATGATTTAACCGGTCGCCACTTCATGATTACGGGAGCCTCAAGCGGGTTGGGTGAAGAAAGCTCCAGAGCTTTAGCACAAGCAGGCGCCACCGTTACAATGCTCGCGCGTAACCAAAACAAACTTGATACAGCAATTGAGCGGATCAAATCGACCAACCCATCAGCAATATTGAACACTGGAATAGCGGATCTTTCTGATCAGCAATCAATCAGGGATTACGCTCAGGAATTTTTGGCAACTGGAGTAACTATTGATGTGCTCATTAACAATGCAGGAGTCATGGTCTGCCCATATAGCAAGACCGTTGACGGTATTGAAATGCAGTTTGGAACAAACCATATAGGCCATTTCCTTTTAACGAATCTCCTAATGCCTGCGATCCTAGCTGGAACTAACCCTCGAATTGTGAATTTATCATCAGCAGGCCATACCCACTCAGACGTGAATCTGGACGACCCCAACTTTGAGAAATGTGAATATAACGCATGGGAATCCTACGGTCGCAGCAAAAGCGCAAACATTCACTTCACTCAGGAAATAGTTCACCGTTATGGAGATCGCATACAGAGTTTCGCAGTCCATCCAGGAGTCATTATGACAGAACTTGGCAGACATCTAACTCCTGAATTGATGAATGAAATGACTGAACGAGTGAAATCTAGATCAACGTCTTCCTCCGAAGCGAAGGAGACCGGTGCTCTGCCATTTAAATCAGTGGAAGCAGGAGCAGCAACTCAGGTGTGGGCTTCCGTAACTGAAGACCTTTCGGAAAATAACGGTGCCTACCTTGGAGATTGTCAGCTAGGGGTGGAAGGCGGGAATCCCAGTGAATCCGGATACCTTCCATACATCTT
>DBHP01000058.1:11630-12746 GCA_002295705.1 Candidatus Neomicrothrix sp. UBA825
TCAATGCCTTCTAGAACGCTGATGCTTCAAACCATTAGTACTTGTGGACTTCGCTTCCAACAATTTGAAGTATTAATATTTATAAAACGAACAGGAGGATAAAGTGCCGGGATTACTACCAGATGTTGATCCAAATGGTTTGGTTGAATACTCAGTTGTTTATACAGATAGATCAGTAAATCACATGTCTTTGAGCTTCCGAGAGGTCATGACTGATATCTCATCAACCCTAAAAGAGGTTTACAACGCTGATGCTGTTGCAGTAGTTCCCGGAAGCGGAACTTTTGGAATGGAAGCGGTAGCCCGACAATTTGCGACGAATCAAAATGTAATGGTTATTCGCAACGGCTGGTTTAGCTATCGCTGGACCCAGATCCTTGAAATGGGGTCTATCGCATCATCCCATACAGTGTTGATGGCGAATCCAGTGAGAGATGAGGACCTGGCTCCTTTCGCTCCGCCTGCTCTTGAGCTGGTATTAACGAAAATAAATGAGGAAAAGCCCAAAGTCGTTTTCGCGCCGCATGTGGAAACATCAGCTGGGATGCTATTGCCTGACGATTACATTTCACAAGTTGCTGCTGCTACCCACCAAAACGGGGGAATCATGGTCCTTGACTGTATCGCATCAGGAGCTCTATGGGTTGATATGAAAAAAACCGGAGTGGATGTCATTGTGAGTGCACCTCAAAAGGGTTGGAGTGGTACACCTTGTTGCGCACTGATAATGATGAGCCAACGAGCGTTGGGTACTCTTCAAAGTACCGAGAGTTCAAGCTTCGCATGTGATCTAAAGAAATGGCGAGAAATTATGGAAGCCTATGAAAGTGGTGGGCATGCCTATCACGCAACAATGCCCACAGATGGATTAAAGAATTTCCGAGATGTTATGAAAGAAACACAAGCCCTAGGATTTGAGACAATGAAGGAAGCACAAATAGAGCTTGGTGAAAAAATGCGTGCTGTTCTTGAAGATCATGGATATAAGTCTGTCGCAGCAGATGGTTATAAATCGCCCGGAGTTATCGTCTCATATACAAATGACCCTGCAATCAAATCTGGGGCAAAATTCTCCGAAGCCGGAATGCAGATTGCTGGCGGTGTGCCACTTAAGTG
>DBHP01000058.1:13125-14076 GCA_002295705.1 Candidatus Neomicrothrix sp. UBA825
AAATTAACAAATATTCAAAGGACAGTGGAAATCTTCTCAACCACTCTTTCTACTGTTCAAGAGTAAAAAAATCAGCTCGAGCACGGCGATTCTCATCATAGACAGGCTCGCTTACATCACATCTGAACTTCCGATGATTGGAATCCCTTCCTGATGTGCTCCTGATGAGATTTCCCATATTGAAGTAATTTTCGTGATCAAAGTGTTGGTGAAGAGAGTCGTAGTTGTCCCAAATTTCAACAACCGCAATGCGCTCTTCCTTGCATGGGTCTGCTGAAAATACATACATCTGACATCCAGGTTCTTCATTCCTCGTCGCAAGTTGTAACGAACTTGACTCTGCAAGCAGATCTTGTCTCTCCGACGGATCGTGAAGGTCAATATAGCCTGCAACGATTATCGGATCTTCAGGAGCTTGTTCATCCTGAGAAAAAAAATCAGCTCGTGCGCGTGGCGTCCTATCATAGACAGGTTCGCAAGCAGTAACCCTCCATTTCCTGCTTTCAGCTCCTGCTAGACCAATCTCTCCAAACATCGAGCCCATATTGAAGTAATTTTCGTGATCAAAATGAGCATGAAGGCTATCTCTGTCCTCCCACAACTCATATACTGCTACCTTATTTACTTCAGCTGGGTCCGGCGAGAACACATACGCTTCGCAACCTGGTTCGCCATCTCTCGTAGCTTGCTGCAATGGGATAGCCTTTGCAACAGCCTCCGGTCTTGATAAAGGGTCCGCTAAAACAAATGTTGCAGTAATAATAATCATTGTGACTCCAATTCTGTGATTAACTTTTTTGGATACTTTCGCACCCAACATTGCGAAGGTTTTCAATGAGGCTACTCTAGCGACATGGATAAACAACTACGCATTTCAGTCATAAGCCTTTCGTTATCTACTTCGTTGGGATTTCTTCTTACGTTGGCGCTGAGTTCGGGGAGTACGAAAAT
>DBHP01000058.1:14491-14890 GCA_002295705.1 Candidatus Neomicrothrix sp. UBA825
AACGGAGCACTACTTTGACCTCACAGGGTCAATAACAACAATTACGTTAATTATTTATGCGTTAGCAGCGAGTAGCGAACGTGATGCTCGTGCGTTCATTGTCGCTGTCATGGTGATGATATGGGCTGTTCGTTTGGGGTCATTTCTGTTCATGCGAGCGAAACAAACCGGTGGAGATAGTCGTTTTGACAGCGTAAAGCATCGTTTCATTCCTTTTCTCTCATGGTGGTCACTCCAAGGACTGTGGGTTTTGATGAATCTTGCCGGTGCACTCGTTATTCTTACAACGCAAGAACCTGAAAGCTTCGGTGCGTTCGCTGTTATTGGGATATGTCTTTGGGTAATCGGATTTGCGATTGAAGTCGTGGCTGATGAACAAAAGAAAACATTCCGGCGTAA
>DBHP01000058.1:15284-18870 GCA_002295705.1 Candidatus Neomicrothrix sp. UBA825
GGAGAGATCTTGCTTTGGGTCGGAATAGCAGTGATAGGTCTTCCTATCCTGTCAGGGTGGAGATGGGTTGCATTGATTTCGCCAGTATTCGTGATAGTGCTACTTACCAAAGTTAGCGGTATCCCAATTCTTGAACGACGGGCCCATAAACAATGGAGCGGAGACCCAAGCTACGCAGAATACGTAAAGAGCACTCCAATTCTTATTATGAAGCCACCAGCAGCTAAGTTAAAGCAACGCAAAGAGACGGGGGAATAAATGAAATTCGGTTTAGCATTCGCTAGTAGCATCGGAGCAGAAGGAGACAGCGCAGTTAAAATTTGTAAACTCGCTGAACAAGTAGGATTTGAGTCAGTGTGGGGAGGGGAACATGTTATCTTCCCGTCATCAATCGAATCCAAATATCCCTACACGGCAGATGGCAAGGTACCAGCCACTAAAGACACTTGGATACCTGACCCCCTAATCTGGTTGGCATACGTTTCAGCGGCAGCACCTAGCCTCAGATTAGGTACATGTATTCTGATACTTCCACAACGAAACCCCTTGATTCTGGCGAAGGAAATAGCGACGCTTGATCATCTCACTAATGGAAAAGTCGAGCTAGGGATAGGAGTGGGTTGGCTGAAAGAAGAATTTGAAGCTTTAGGCGTTCCGTGGGAGCGGAGAGGCGCAAGAACAGATGAATACGTTGAAGCGCTCCACGCAGTCTGGTCAGGGACGGATATTGAATTTCATGGAGAATTCGTCGACTTTGATCCGCTCACTTGTACACCGAGGCCAAAGCAAGAGAAAATTCCGATACTAGTAGGCGGCGACACTCCAGCTGCGATAAGAAGAGCAGCAAAACTTGCCGATGGGTACTATCCAGGAACAGGAGACTTTACAGAACTCCAAAAGCTTATAACTGACGTGCGGCAAGCAGCTGAAGATAACGACCGTGATCCTGCAGAAATTGAAATTAACGCACACTTCTCTGTCTTTGGTGCAGGCGACAGAATTGAAGGTGTTGAAAAGATGCGCGAAGCGGGAGTCGGGCGCATCATGGTTCCGGGCTTTATCTTTGGAGGGCCGAGCGGAATGGAACAATTGCAAGAATTTGGTGAAAGTGTCGTATCAAAAACAACGACAGAGTAACTTTCCGCTCTTCCTCCAAGACACTTGCCAACGCACCCCTAGGAACGTCCCAAGTCTTTTCTTAACGTTAACCGCATTACTTGTAAGGCCTTCCTTTATTCGGCGTCTTACGAGCAAAAATAGTAGTCAGGTGATCAAATAAAGCAGATTATCTTGTAGACCTTGAGCGAAACTTAAAGAGCGGAATAGCAATGCATACATGGTAAAAGAGCATCCCAGCTATGATCGGGAACCACATGACGGACTTAAAAAAGAAAAAAACTAGTTTGCCCAAAATCGTCTTTGTTGCTAGCAGATAAACCACAATTAAAAAAACAAAAAGCAATGACCAATGCTGATCCCACAAATATGCAGAGGCTGCGAAAAGCCCAAACCCAACGATCGCAAAAATAGCTGGAATTGACGGATCATCATTATCATCAATCAACTTGATAGGAATAAAAAGCTTCTCCACTGCGTCACGTAGTTCGTTCTTCGCTTGCTCCCAATTCTCTACTTGCGCCATTGGGCAAGTATATGACCTCAGTCTCTAAACTAAACAACCACAATCTAGTAAGAAAAAAAAGGTGTGTATGGTGTAAGCAGAGGTGATTGTATGGACATGAAAGTTTTAGAGTCTTTAAAAGACGTCGGAGCGACCTTCGAAGTCATTGATTGTGACCCGTCTTTTGCTGATACTGCCGAATTTTGTAACAACTATGGTTACTCTCCGAATGAGTCCGCAAATGCAATTTTGCTAGAAGGTAAAGCTGAATCACCGGTTTATGCCCTCTGTGTGGTTTTGGCGACAACAAGAATTAATGTAAATAAAGTTGCTCGAAAGCGACTGGGTACCCGAAAGGCATCCTTTGCGAGCGCTGAGGTAACTAAATCCCTTACTGGAATGGAGATAGGGGGAGTAACCCCGGTGGGCCTGCCAGATGATCTCCCTATCTGGATTGACAATTTAGTCATGGAAGCCCCAAAAGTCATAATTGGGGCTGGTTCACGCAACGCAAAAATTTATTTGGCGCCCGACAATCTTCTCAGATTCCCAAACACACATATCGTGGAGAATTTGTCCATGCCCATCGCAAGAAAGTAAAACTAATGCGACTCTCCTCAGTCTCGGTTAGGACTGAATCTTCACCATTTCTTTCTCATCTATCGCAAAAGATAGGCTTTACCCGTTAGAGTGCTATTTACTAAAGGGCGCTTAGCTCAGTTGGCTAGAGCATCTCGTTTACACCGAGAGGGTCGGGGGTTCGAGTCCCTCAGCGCCCACACCAGTACTTGTGGTTCGCATCGGTTGGTTTTGTTCGTTAACATGCGGTGATGGATTCGTTGTTGCCGTCTAATCCGTTGAAATCTAATTCGAAAAGATCTAGCCGACCGAACATCCTATTATTTACTCCCGATCAACTCCGAGCTGATGCTTTAGGGTGCTTCGGAAACACGCAAGTTTCAACACCTAATTTTGATAATTTAGCAAAGCAAGGAACAAGATTTAATTCTGCATGGTCGCAACATTCAGTGTGTGGGCCAAGCCGAATTTCAATAATGACAGGATGGTACCCACATACAGCAGGCCACCGCACCCTAGACAACCTACTTAAACCATGGGAGCCAAACCTCCTTAAATACCTTAAGGATGCTGGATATGAGGTCGCACTTCCAGGTAACCGAGGAGATGTTTTCGCACAGGACGTCACAGAAATAAGCACAGACTTCTGTGGGAACCTAGTTAAACCTTCATGGAATTGGAGTGATATTAACTTCAATGGTGACCAAAATGACCTCCTTTACAACGCATTCTGGTTCGGTAAACAAGGAAACGAACCTCGCATAGATGGCGATGAGGCAACAATACAGACAGCAATCCAGTGGCTTGGAGAAAGAACTTCGGACAAGCCTTGGGCTATGTGGGTTCCCTTGTTAGCGCCTCACCCGCCGTTCATGGTTGAAGACCCTTGGTTCTCACTCCATAACCGAGATTCTATGCCAAAACCCGTATCTCCGTCAGAAACAGTCGGGAAACCTCAGTTCATGAACGAATTGAGGAAAAGATATGGCTGGGCAGAACTGTCACTTGAAGACCACGCTGAGATTACCGCTACTTACTACGGGATGGTGAGCAGAGTAGACGACCAACTGGGACGCTTATTATCGGCTCTTGATCAATATGGGTATGCAAATAACACGTACACCTTCTGCTTCAGCGACCACGGAGAATATTTAGGCGACCATGGCCTCGTTGAGAAGTGGCCTTCAGGTCTTGACCCTTGCCTAGTCCAAAATCCATTAATAGTCACCGGACCCAAAGTCGCTGAAGGCGGCATAGCCCACTCCGGCGTTGAGATGATTGATTTGCTTCCTACGTGTTTGGAAATCGCTGAAACTGAAGCAAGCCACACACACTTTGGGAAAAGCCTGATCCCTCTACTCAACGATTCCGATATCGAACACCGAG
>DBHP01000109.1:0-899 GCA_002295705.1 Candidatus Neomicrothrix sp. UBA825
CTGTCCTACTTTCATGTGACTGGAGAGCAGGTCTGCACGGTTTGGGTTCCGCTCGATTTCGCTTCTCCAGATACTGGTGCGATTCGGTTCGTGAAGGGGTCACATAATGATAGATCTGCGTATAGGCCAAACTGGTTTGTTTCAGATGATCCTCTTCCAAACACTGAGGGAAAGCGGGTCCCGTCAGTTGCCTTTAAAGATGTTGTCGCGCCTACTCTATCCGTAGGTGATATCAGCATTCACCATGCCCGCACCCTCCACGGAGCATCAGCGAATAGGTCAGGGAGCCAATCTCGTCGGGCTATATCTATTCGGTATTGCGGAGATGATGCAAGGTATCATCTCAGGCGGGGTGCCCCGTTGAAACCGCATCACGAAACAATTACCGAGGGAGATGTTCTCACACACGAATATTGCCCAAAAGTCTGGCCTAAAAACTAGTTATTTAACAATTCTTTTACTTGGGTTAAATGTGATATTGATTCAAGCGTCTCTTCGTGAGGGATGCTCATGCATCTGCATGTGACATCTGTGAAGCCCATGTCCTTGAAAGGACGTAGTTGCTCAGCGGCTTGAATCGGATTGCCGACTATGACTGCATCGCTTTTCATACCACGGTAACCGCGTTGGATGATCTCAGACCCCATTTCCAAGGCTTTCTCTCCATCTTCAAGAATAATGATGTCTTTACGGATAACTGGACGCGGTTCTTTATCGTGTTCTTCACAGGCTTGTAGATAATGAGCGAGTAATTCTTGAGCCTTTGCGGGGTTGAGGAATGGTGCGGCGTACCAAGCATCCCCCATTATTGCTGCTCGCTGGATTCCTTTAATGCTCGTACTTGCTCCAATCCACCATTCAACTTTCTGTTTCGGAATCGGGTTGATCTGCAGGCCTGG
>DBHP01000109.1:1294-21418 GCA_002295705.1 Candidatus Neomicrothrix sp. UBA825
ATTCCCCTAGTCCTAAGGTTTGCGCCCATAGCTTCAAACGTATCCTGCCCATCTCCAACACCTGTTTGAATAACAAATGTTGACTGTGTTAATGCAGCCAGAGTCCCCACTTGTTCCGCGACCAGCACAGGATTCCAAAGCGGCAATAGAAATAGGCACCCTACAGGACCCGAATTCCACTCAGCCAGCAAACGGCCAAGCATGGGGACGTTTTGGAAATAGTTCACAGGTGTCAAATGATGATCCCCAAGGGAAAGAAGATCTAACTTTGCTTGATTCGCTATTCGGGCCCTCTCAACTAAAGCACCCGCACCGTTATACGGGTTATCTTCGAAAGATGTTGATGATAGCGAAACCCCTACTCTCATGATGTTCTTATGGATGGCGGGACGGCAGAATTTCCTGCCGTGGAGGCAGCGCTATGGGGTGGTTTAACCAGATACCGATATTTTCGCCTGTACGGCCATCAGGGCCCTCGTTATAAAGCTCTAGCATTAGGTCTGCGAGCTGGTGAGGTTTCATCCATGAATTAACTATGTCATCGGACATGTCGCGGTTGAATTTCTGTGACGCGTACCTTATCATCGCTGAATCAGTTGCATCCATGCAAAAGGCGTTAACGCGTACATTGTCTTCACTGAGACGCTTTGACCAGCTCTGAGTCAAGCCGTTTATTCCCCATTTGGATGCATCATAAATATCCATTCGTGTACCGCCTCCTGTTGCAAAACCTGGAGGGGGACAAATGTGATCGGTAGCAATATTAAGAATGAATCCTCCCCCACTATTCACTAAATGAGGGATTGCTGCCCTGCCTGTAAGAAAGACACCTTTAAGGTTTGTGTCAACGAGCAGATCCCAGTCAGAAACAGCTTTTCCCTCTGAGTCCTCTACAGGGTCTGTAGAAGTCCACACTCCAGCATTCGCTACAACAATATCTAGGCCAGAGAATTCATTGACCGCATCATTAGTGAATGCGAAAACTTGGGACGCTTCCCTAACGTCAATAACAGCCGATTTCACCTTGCTACTCGTCAAATCGCCTATCTCATTTGCAATACTGTGCACATTTGACCCGATATCGCAAAGTGCAACGTTAGCTCCACATTCTGCTAGCCTTTTGGCCATGCCATATCCGATGCCTGATGCTGCTCCGGTAACTAAAGCTGTCTTTCCCGATAAATCAATCATGCAAACCTCTCACCTCTTACATGTATAGCGCGCAGGTTACTACTTTGTCTTTTTCAGAATCAAACAAGCCTTTTGAAAGATAAAGAATTAAGCTCGCAACATGATTGAACATCATGTTGATATCCAGACAACCGAAGGTTTGATGGGGTCGTTTATCTGTCACCCTGAAGAAAATGGTCCTTTCCCTGTCATCTTGTTTTTTATGGATGCACCAGGTAAACGCGAGGAGCTTCATGATATGGCACGACGCCTTGCTACGACTGGATACTATGTTGTTCTTCCTAATTTGTACTACCGGACGACAGACCACTTTGAATTAGATTTTGAAACCGGAAGCAATGTTGAAGAGATGTTTACGTTGATGTCTAATATTGGAAACCGAATGGTAGTCCGAGATACCGAAGCGATACTGAACTTTATCAAATCAGATGAGCATGCGGCCGAGGAGTCAATCGGATGCGTTGGCTACTGTATGAGTGGGCCATTTTCGCTGTTCGTGGCATCAGCATTCCCATCACAGATAAAGGCGGCTGCATCAATATATGGTGTGCGATTAGTAGTTGATGCCGATGACTCACCACATTTAGGGTTCACGAAAACGAAAGCCGAGCTATATATAGCGTGTGCAGAACATGATGATTATGTACCGCTAGAAATGGTTGAACAGGTTTCAATCGAAATTGAGCAATCGGGCGTAAACGGAAGAGTTGAGTTGTATGAAGACACACATCATGGTTTTGCTTTTCCGGGTCGGGGAAAGATTTACGACAAAGAGGCCGCTGAACGCCATTGGGAACGATTACATGCATTGTTTGATAGGAATCTCCGTTGAGAGACGAAATTAATGTCACCTTTAAGAAAAGTCATGTTGCAGTTGTTGAGATCTGTAAACCGCCAAATAATTTTTTTAGCACTAATCTAATTTCTGGTTTGGCAGATACTTTTGAACAGCTTGACGAGAATGATGACATTCGCGTTTCCGTGTTGTGTTCTCAAGGTAAGCACTTTTGTGCTGGTGCGGACTTTTCAGGAGATTCTAATGGAAACGACACGCTTGGTTTGTACGCAGGCGCTGTCCGCATTTTTAGATGTCGTAAACCCATTATTGCAGCAATACAAGGAGCTGCTATCGGGGGCGGTTTGGGACTTGCGTTGGTTGCGGATTTTCGCTTCGCCTCGCCAGAAGCCCGATTCAGCGCAAACTTTTCTCGTCTGGGCTTTCATCAGGGGTTTGGTTTGAGCGTCACATTGCCCGAACTTATTGGAACCCAAGCAAGTAATGACATGTTTTTTACAGGAAGAAGAGTAACAGGCGGAGAAGCTGCTGAACTAGGTCTCTGTGACAGGCTTGTCCCACTGACGGAATTGAGAGACGCCGCTACTTTGTACGCTCAGGAAATTTCTAAATCAGCTCCGTTAGCAATTGAATCAATTCGTAAAACTTTAAGAGGTGATCTCGCTGATCGGGTTGAGAGGGCGACATTGCATGAAGCCTCCGAGCAAGCACGCTTGGTGAAAACAAAGGACTGGGTTGAAGGTATTTCGGCTTCTTCCGAAAGAAGAGAGCCTAATTTCCGACGAGAATAATTACGACAAACTTGTATCAGGAATCCAACTTCCATGCGCACCATAGGGAACTCGCTGCGGTAAATGAATCGTAGCTATTGGTTCTGATTCAAAGTCTTGAGCATCAACAATGATCATCTTTGATGACCCTGTTGTCTCGCTATGAGCGATCGTGATTATCCAGCCCTCATCCTCACCATCAGATTCGGGATCAGCAGCAAAGACAGGTTCTCCTCCTCTAACACCCTCTCCAAGATGATGCTCCCAACATTTACCAGTCTGTAGATCATATTTCCATAACGCTGAACCGTAAACGGGCTCTTCGCTATTTCCTTCTCCGGCCATTGCCATGAGGTACCCGTAGTTGGCGTCAAGTCCGACAACCGAATCCGCTACCCTACCGAAATCACCTGGCCGGTCATCAATCTGTTCCTCCGTGACCGTTCCTGACACTAGATCAATTGTCCAACGCCACAGCCTTCCAACTTCAGCATAATCGTCAGAACTAGAGCCAAAGGCTTCAGGTTGACGGGATACGTACAAAACGATCTTTCCGCCTTCTTCAAATGCATTTACTGGGTGGAAGACATAACAGGGATCAATCTCAAACCATCGTATATCTGCATTACCTCCTTTTCTTGGCATGACTCCAAGACGTGCCCCTGCTGATGGATCAAAGCCGAAAGGGACTCCTGACTCTAAAAGAGATAAGTCTAAGACGAGTGGAAGGTCCATAAAGATGACGTGGTTTCTGGTGACATTGAAGTCGTGCATCATGACCATATTGGGAATATCAATTCCTTCCGATTGCAATAGCTGACCACCAGGACTGATTCTTAGGTACGTCAAATAAGGAGGTTCAAAGGAGAAGTAACTAAAGGCGAGCAATTCTCCTGTTTCCGGGCAAATTTTTGGGTGTGCAGTCATTGATGTTGTTAGCGATCCACCATAATTTTCGAAGCTGACAGTGTTAAGTTCCTTATCTATCTTCCACGGCCAGTGCCCTTCTTCAAGACATAGTATTGTGCCGGCATGAGCAACGACGTGAGTGTTGCCACTGCCATTTGATAGATCGCCCAAGTCGGGAGTGGAATCGTTACGAGTTTTCGTGATGTTTGGGGTTTGCACAAACCTATTCCGATACCATTCCGCTTTCCCACCAGAAAGGCGAACGCCGTGAACCATCCCATCGCCCATGAACCAATGTGGCGAAAATCCTGATTTTGGGTTGGGCCCAGTACGGATATAAACACCTTCTAATTGAGGAGGAATTAACCCATCAACGGTTAGATTCTCAGCAGTTACTTCAGTTTGGACAGGCGCCCAGTTACCTCGTAAATGCCATGGAGTTTCTGATTCAATAGTTGCCATGCTCCCCCTGAACTTTCTGTGTAGGTGCTTTGTGGGATCCCTTTTGGTCAAGTCTAAGACTTTTCGCACAGTTAAGTAATTGTTAGTGTGAAATTTTGTGTTAAACATTAACAACCCCCATGACTGATAAAACCTCGCAAGAAATTCACAACTATTCACGACTTGCTCTAGTCGGCGCTGCCTTTGCAGTGACTGCATGGGGGTCGTCTGGAGTAATTGTTAAGTACATCTCCGTGACTTCTACAGAAATAGCGATCTACAGATTTACTTTCTACTCAATAGTCATGATTGCTTTCCTAAAAGCAAGGGGCACTCCCCTCACATTTCAATCTATAAAGATTGCATTTTGGGGTGGGATTGCTTTGGGACTCAATGTCGCGTTCTTCTTTGAGTCCCTCAAAAGAACAACAGTTGTAAACGCAACTATTATCGGCTCACTACAACCTGTGTTGATCTCTGTTTATAGCTACAAAGTTTTTAAAGAGAAAGTATCGCGCCGAGATATCTTTATCGGAGTCATCGCTTTGGCGGCAACCTTTGGCGTCGTTGCTGGTTCTTCTGGAACTGCCGAATGGGACGTCACAGGTGATTTGTTTGCATGTGCTGCATTATTTACCTGGACTGCGTATTTTATTATTTCTAAACAGACTCAGAACCGTGTTTCCCCGCTTGAGTTCACAGCAGCAACAGGTGTAATAACTGGAATTCTCAATTTTCTTATAGCCCTAATTTTCTCTGTTGCTCTAACCGTACCTTCGGGACGTGATATTTTCTGGCTATTCATTTTGGCAACTGTTGCTGGCTTAATTGGTCACTCGTTGATGAATTGGTCTCTTGTCAGAATTCCTTTATGGGTTGGCTCAATCCTCACGCTATTCGTTCCAGTTGTATCGTCACTTTTGGCATGGATTTTTCTAGAGGAGTCTTTGAATGCTCTTCAGATCTTCTCTACCTGCGTGGTAATCCTGGCTTTGGGGGCAATACTAGTGGGTCAAGATAAGAACAAGGAACCTGCGTGAAGCAAGTTATCCGACCTCGGTTCCAAGTATTGAGACAAAACTAACCATTTCGCCAGGGTATCCTCCGAGGTTATGAACTAAACCAAGATTTTTATCGGTGTCACGTATCTTGCGGTTTTCAGGAGCTTCGCCACGTAACTGTAACCAGCACTCGTAGTGCATTCGGATACCTGATGCCCCAACAGGATGACCGAAACTTTTCAAACCGCCATCAGTGTTTATGGGCAGTTCTCCTGTTAGTGCGAACTTGCCTGCTAAGACATCACTCCACCCTTCACCTCTCTGGGAAAACCCAAGGTCTTCCATGAGAATAAGTTCTGTTGGTGTGAAACAATCATGCACTTCGGCCATTGCGATGCAGGCCTGTGGGTTATCAACTCCTGCCTGCTTGTATGCGTCAGTTGCGGCAGCTTCGCACTCAGGGAAGGTCGTATAGTCATACTCCGGGTCAATGAGTCCTGATCCATTGCCTGAAACAAAAGACAAGGCTTTTACAAATAGGGGTTTATCGGTATAGTCGTAAGCCTTTTCAGCTGGCACGACTATTACCGCTGCAGCTCCATCAGCTACTCCGGCACAGTCAAATACACTCAATTTCCCAGCAACGGCTGCCATGTTACAGATTTCTTCTGCAGATATCTCTCGTCGAAACTGAGCCAACTCGTTTCGTGCACCGTTGTAATGATTCTTCTCAGCAATTTTGGCAACAACCATTCGTAACTCGTCTTCATCTACCCCATACTTTTTTGCATAAGCTGGGAGAACAAGACTGTACATTGCTGCTGCAGTTAGTGTTCTATTTGTTCCAGCTGTTGGCATTGGGAAGGCATTTAAACCTTGGTAACCGCTGTCTTTAACCTTTTCCACGCCTACAGCCATTGCTGTATCGTAAGCTCCACTAGCTACTGCATAGCATGCCTGCCTAAGAGCTTCTGATCCTGTTGCGCAGTAGTTTTCTACTCTAGTGACTGGTTTACCGTGTAGTTTCATTGGCATAGATAGTGTTAATCCACTCATCCCGCTTTGAGCAGTCCCTACCCAGTACGCATCAATGTCCTCAGTTGTAAGCTCAACTGATTTTAAAGTTTGCGTTGTCGCATCTATCAACAAATCATCAGCACTTTTGTCCCAGTGTTCTTTGAAAGGGGTGCACCCTATTGAGATGATGGCTACCTTATCTTTAATCCCGTTTGATGCCATCATTATTCCTTTGTAGATCGTATTGGACGGACTTTCCAAAAGTAATTATGAATTCCGTCTGCGGTAAATAGTTTACGGAATGTGGGTTCTACGTTCATCCCTATCTCTACTTCGTTTTCCGCTACATCGGTTATTTCAATTGGTATTCGGCCGCCATTATTAAAGTCCACCACAGCAAATACCACCGGAGGGTTTTGTGAGAAAACCAGATGATCAACGGTAAATGTGACGACTGTACCGATTGAGGAGGCCATCGACTGCATCAACATCGCATCGTTGTTATCTGCTTGGTCAATTGATAAGCGTGATGGTGGCATATGAATTAGCCCTGATTGGTCGCCACGTGATGCAACGAAACCATGCTTCCAATCTGATTCTCTTTTAGAAGCAGAGGCAGAGATCCGAGAGGGTGCTGGTCGATTCGGTGGTTGTACAGGTAGCATCTCTCGCCATTGAAGAAATTTCCCATAGGAAAGTTCGGACCGATTTTCAATTTGATGTTCAATTGGGTTCAAAACTTCGTTGTCGCTTGTAACTTCAAAGATAAGTATCTCAACGCCGTCGTTGAAAGAACATAAAGCTATCTTTTCCCCCAAGTCTGCATGTTCCAGTGCAGAATGGAGAAGCAAACCGGCTTCAGCAGCGCCAGCGTTCCCAACACTTGAAGCAATGTTGTCTTGGAACCTTTCTACGGTGATAAGTTTCGCAGCTTGGCGCTTCACTCTTTCATTTTGACCAGCCAAAACGACATTACTTAGATCGCTATCTTTGAGACCGCTGTTCGCTAAAGCCTGACCCCATGCTTCTTTAATTAATGGAATGTACGCATCTTCCACGAAACGCGATTCCCATTGCTTTGCCACTTTTTCTCGAGGGTCACGCCACCTATCAATGAACTCCAATGTCTCCGAAGACCCTCCAAGATACGTAGCTAGTAACTGGTCAGCATTTGCATCACCGATCAGAAAAGCAACTGCAGCATCTCCGCCTTGACTCTCGTCAGGGCTTGATGGCAAACCTCCACGTATATCTGCTTGAACGAGCAACACAGTTTGACTTGAAGTTAAGGCTGTTTTCATAGCGCCAATTCCTGACTTCAAAGCTCCGTTAAAATCATACGCTGAAGTAGCTTTCGGTAATTGAAGTGCGGAATGAATCACGTTTGCATTTGTCTTTTCCAAATAAGGTGGTTCAGAAGTCGTAAACCATAATGCTTCGGGCTCAATATTCCCTCCCGCAGAAACAATTATTCGTGCGGCTTCAAAACCCATAGTGACCGTATCCTCATCATGTGCTGCTACAGATCGAATGCCAGACGCACGGCCGGAACCAAAGAAATTCGTTATATCTGTTCGCTTCAACCGGTAGTGCGGTAAATAGGCTGAACTTTTTATAATTCCTCTCACGCTCTTATTGTAGTGATTTTTGCGCAACGTGAGTGATGGTCGCAACGATCAAGAGATTAGCCGACGCCTTTTTTATATAACAGGAGAAGATCTTCTTCGCTTTGTGCTTCTAAGAGAGCATCTGTCCACCTATGGAACCGCTGTCCGCCTTCTTCGTTTCTACCAAAATAAAAGTGGGATTTCGCTCCAGTTTTGACAGTCTTTTGGATCCTGTTTCCTGTGAAATAGTCCTCTTCCGCTACTACGTAACGAAGAAATTCCATAGTTCTAGCAATTTCTTCCTTCTGCTCCGAATTAGGCTCAAAGGTAGCAAGGAAATTCTGGTGAGTTACCGATGTGTCAGGGTCTGCCCCGGGAAAGAGTTGCGAGACCATGTAGATATGCCCACCAGCTTCAAACGAAGCGATTGAGATGTGGGGGAAGATTGTCCATACCCCACTCACTAACTTTGTATGAGACCATTCTTCTTCAGGAGTATCAACTAGATCTAGTAATCTGTGATCAGGTGCTTGTACCCGTTGATGGGGGCCCCAATTATCAAAAATAGATTTATTGTTATACTCAGGACCAAAAGTATTTTTATGAAGTACAGGCAAATGGTAAAAGTCTAGGTACCCATCGTATGCAACTTTCCAGTTTGGGCCTTCAATTGTTTGTTGTCCAACTAAATGGCAGTTAGCAAGATCATGACTTTCTAAATACTCGTCATATCCAGCCAAAAATTCATTTAAGTGCAAATCTCTCTTGGGAGTAATGGAACCCCAGATAATTCCTACCCTCTCTTCAACATTTAATGGCGTTAAGCCAAGGCAAGAAGTATCAACTTCACCAAATTCTTGCTCATCAAGTATTGCAACAAGCTCTCCAGCCAAGTTATATGTCCATGCGTGGTATGGACATGCAAAACTTCTTGCACGGCCTTTCCCCTCGTCTAATATTTGTGCACCTCTGTGACTGCACATATTTACGAATCCGCCTACATTTCCTTCTCTATTTCGGACAAGGATTAAAGGCACGCCACACACTTCCATCGCTTTATAATCACCAGGCTTCTGAAGTTCTGTTGAGAATCCTAGAACAAGGGGCACTCGCCCGAAAATCAATTCCATTTCAGCTTTCCAACGATCCTCATTGAAATAATTCTGTACAGGTATCTCTACTACCGTTTCAGCGAGTGGTACGGTTCCATTCACAGCATGGTGTAGATGACCTCGTGCTAGTTCAATTAACTTCTCTCTCGACATTTCCCCTCCGTCTACCTATAGTTTTGCATGAAATAGGTACCTGTGTCACTTCGGATAAATATTACCTTAATCTCTGCATTTTCCAGTTGAAACCCCAGATAGATCGTACCCTTGAGTGACTGCAGCAAACTCTGTGCTTGAGATACCGTAAGAAATCTCACTTTGGATAGTTGATCTTGAAAATACCAACCCGATCACCTGTCCCTTTGTATTAATTATCGGCCCTCCTGAGTCTCCTGCTGCCACGTCAGCGGATAATTCCAAACCTGATCGCGTGTGCTTGCCTTCGCCATAGATATCAGCAATCACAATATTGAGCAATCGTAAAAGCGTTACCGGAATAGTCTCAACAAATCCCTGACCTCCAACCAAAATTGAACCTCTTTGATTCTCTTTTGGTTCTGCTATCTGCAGAGGAGTTACTGCAAGGTCAGGACCTTTTAAGAGTGCTAAATCGGTTTCGAAATCAGCGTTAATCGGGTACGTCGTGCTTCTACCCCCATTGAAATCAATTACCTCTAACTTTTCAGTTCCAGCTATTACATGAGCGTTCGTTAGAATTCCCTCCTCAATCAAGACCCCCAAGCCGACAGAGCTTTTTCCACATGCTAAACCTTCGACTATGAAAACAGAGTTTTGAGCCTCCTTTAGAACTTGACGTGGGACAGGCTTCTCCTGATTTCCACAACTCAAGGAGATCAAGATCAGACACGTGAGCGCTATTTTAACTAAAGCATGCTTCAACATATATAAAACAGTAGCCCCACTAAGCACATTAAACGCTTAGGATGAAGTCTTGGCTGGGCTTAGAGCGCTAACAGCGATGACGTAAGGTAGGAAGAGAATGACAGACCGAGAGATTCGAGGGGTCTGGATAGGGCTGAGTGGGTACACCCTTTGGGGACTGTCCCCTATCTTTTGGAAAGCCTTGAACCAGGTTGAAGCTATGGACATTGTTTCGTGGCGTGTGATCTGCACGTTTATCTTTGTCGCAACATGTAATTCACTGCTTCGCTTTACAAGGAGGGGAAAAGTAGATCATTTACCTTTTCTTCGCAATAAGCTATCAATTCTTGGAGGGGGGCTGATTGGTCTTAACTGGGGGATATTTGTTTGGGCAGTTGAATCAGAACGTGTAGTTGAGGCCTCATTAGGCTATTTCATGAACCCTTTAATGAATGTTTTTCTTGGTGTCGTCTTCCTTGGCGAAGCACTCAGAAAAGCACAGTGGCTGGCTGTAACTTTCGCTGCTGCGGGCGTGTTATGGCTTACAGTTTCACTTAACTCCTTCCCTTGGGTATCGCTAACATTAGCAATATCGTTTGCGCTCTACGGTCTGATAAGAAAGGTCGCTCCAGCCAGCCCACTTCAAGGGTTAAGGGTTGAAACTTCCATCCTGCTAATTCCCGCCGTTACTTTCGTTGTGCTTCGAGGTAACGCTTCGGAGAACCTAACAGGCGATAATGCCACGGTAATCCTTATCTTGCTGTCTGGCGCTGTCACAGGCATTCCTCTTCTACTGTTTGCTTCCTCAGCTAAGCGCATTCCTCTAAGCATTCTCGGAATACTGCAATATGTTACTCCTACAATTCAGTTTCTACTTGGCGTTTTCGCATACAACGAAACCTTCGACAGCAATCGGTTGATTGGGTACTCAATAATTTGGTCAGGTTTGGTTATCTTTGCGCTAGATAGTTTTCGGTTTGCGTCTATTCAGGATACACATGAGAAATAAATGGATTTTCTTAACTAATTCTTACTGTTCTTTAAAGATCCCTTTACTAATATTAGGAAGAATAAAGTCCAATCCAAGTGAAAGGACGGTCAAATGACCATTAGGAATATACGAAAGAACTTTCTAATAGCGATAGTGTCTTCTTCGTTATTGGCGGCAACTATCATTGCGATACCATTTGTCGCTAATGCACAGAACGGATCTGCAGAAAAGACGATCTCGTTAGAGGCACCTGCAGCAGATATAGGAGAAGATGAGGTAAAGAGCTATACGAAAAGCGAAGTGGAGCAAAAGAGAGTCAAGGGTCGACATCTCCTTGGAGCCGTAATGGAAATGCTCGGAATAGAAAAAGCTGACATTGCAACAGGAATAAGGGACGGAGCGACACTCGGTGAAGTCGCAGAATCCAACGGCATTCCAACTGAGGACCTGATCTCAACAATTACTTCAATAATGACAGAGAAATTAAATGAAGCAGTCGCCGAAGGAAAAATCACCGCTGATGAAGCTCTTGCGAAAGCTGACAACATTCAAGAACGAGCTCAACAAATAGTAAATAAACCTCTTGACCAGAAACCTGGCAAAGGCCACGGCCATAGAGGAGACAAAGACCAACTCACCTCCCGGCCTGTGCTGTAGCTTCAACCCTCAAGCTATGAACTCTTGCCTGCTGGTTACTTCAGCCGGCAAGGATGCTTTTGGCAACATGCTTGTATCTAAAAGTTAGATGGACTTGTTTCATATATTCTGAGTTCTGAACTACTCTTTCAAACATGCGAGCTTGGCAAGTGTCCCAACTTGGGAACCCGATTGATGTGCTGGAACTTAATGAAATAGATGAGGTCTCTGACCCGATTGAAGGTCACATCCAAGTTTCTATACAATCCGTTGGGATTTCTTTTCCAGACGTTCTTCAATGCCGAGGCGAGTACCAAATAAAACCAGCGTTGCCTTGGACCCCCGGTGGCGAAAGCGCAGGCATTGTTACAAAAATCGGTGATGGTGTTACCGATATTGCACTTGGAGATAGGGTGATGATGCTTGGAGGTGGCTTAATTGAACGAGTAAATGTTCGAAGCACTGGAGTGTGGAAAATACCTGACAACTTTGCTTTCGAAAAGGCTGCCGCTGTTCCCGTAAATTACGGAACGACATGGTTCGCTCTTCACCAAAGAGGAAATATACAATCTGGTGAGACTGTATTGGTCACCGGTGCTGCTGGTGGTACTGGGTCTGCTGCAATCCAATTAGCCAAAGCCAGTGGAGCTAAGGTGATTGCCGTGGCTGGTGGCACTGAAAAGACTAAACAGGCAGAGTTTCTTGGTGCCGACCATGTTATAGACCACCAAATCAATAGTGACTGGGTTGATGAAGTTCGTGAATTTAGTAATGGCGGAGTAGACGTTGCCTATGACCCTGTAGGCGGAGACACTACTCACCAAGTCCGAAGATGCATGGCGTGGGATGGCCGACTTCTCATTATCGGGTTTGTTGCTGGAATACCAGATTTACCTGCTAATCATATGCTTCTCAAAAACTACAGCGTCGTTGGTGTCCATTGGGGTGCTTCTTTAGGAAGAGATCCACAGTCACTAAACAAACAGATGCATTCGGTCATAGAATTGGCAGAGAAGGGCTTTGTTGACCCGTTGATCTTCAAACCTTACGAATTCGCAAATGGAGCATTAGCGATTCAGGATTTGGCTGATCGGAAGACCTGGGGGAAGGTCATAGTTCGTGTCGGGTGAAATTCCTGATAACTTTAATCATCTGCGCGTGCATCGCGAGGGAACAGTATTAAATGTCGAGATAGATAATCCACCAATCAATCTCATAACGATTCCTCTTCTTCTTGACCTCATCAGCTTAACTAAATGGGCGCAAGACGATGAGGAAAGTACTGTTCTCGTTCTCAGAAGCAATGTTGAAGGTTTCTTTATCGCTCACTTTGATGTTGAAGCACTTCTCTCAATGAACTCAGAAGGGGCGAGTACCAGTAGTTCAGTTACTTCCTTTGATGAGCTATGCCTACGATTCCAGAAGATGAACAAGGTAACTATCTGTGTTATCGAAGGAAGAGTCGGCGGAGGCGGAAGCGAAATTGCTATGGCGTGCGATCTTAGATTCGCTGCTACTGAAACAGCTGTTATGAACCAGATGGAGGTTCCGATCGGGATAATTCCCGGTGGAGGTGGGACGCAACGGTTACCAGAACTGGTGGGATACTCTCGAGCTTTAGAATTGATTGTTGGAGGTCTTGATTTGGATGCGGCTACAGGAGAGAAATGGGGTTACTTCAACAGAGCTCTACCAAAACGTGAACTTGATGAGTACATGGAAAAGTTACTAAATCGCATAGCTAGTTTTAATACTGAATCTGTTCGGTCAGCGAAAGAGGCTCTTCAGCTTACCCAACCTGACTTTGTACCCGGATTAATTGCAGAGAACACTCTTTTCAACGGCAGAAACTATTCCGACTCTGGGGTGAAGTTAATGCGAAGGTTTCTTCAGTTGGGTGGGCAAACAAAAGATCAAGAGAGCAGAATAGAGGAATTCGCACTAGAGGTTGCGAAAGGTGAAATCAAACCAGACAATAACAATTTGGGGGAACCATGATGAAAGATATTGAGGAAATTCGGTCTTTTCGGAGAAGCGGGAAATTCATGAATATCTTTTCAAAGTTTTTTTCAAAACATGATTTTCAAACAGAACTAGACCTCCCCAAATCCTCCCCCATTATCTTCGCTGCTAATCACCGAAGCTTTTTTGATGTCATTATTGCATGGGCCTTCTTTTCTTTGAGCGGGGTTAATTGTCATTGCCTCATCCGAGCTGACTTATTCACTAAGCCGCTTATGGGTTCATGGCTGCGAAAAAATGGTTGCATCGCAACATCAAGAAATACTAAGGAGGAAGCTGAAATCCAAGCTATTGAGAAGTTAAAAGCAGGTTATGCCGTTGCAATTATGCCTGAGGGGAGACTCGTACCACCTGCAGATAGACCTGAGGGCGTGGGACAAGGGCGCCCTGGGATCTCTCGAATTGCTCGAGCTACAGGGGCCACAATTGTCCCGGTCGCTATTACCGGAAGTGATCTTGTATGGCCACTTGGTAAAGGGTTCCCCGTTCCACGCCTTAAACGCCCGGTAATAAAAGTTCGCTTTGGAGCACCGTTTGACCTTCAGTCCGATGATCACATTAATAATGCAAATGTCATTATGCAACGAATAAAGAGTCTTTTAGATTCAATGACAGGTCCTAAACATACTTCCTAGCGCTGGTCATCTCCCTGGCGAAAGACCATCGTGATTTCATTTATTGCATGAACTAAGTCATCCGTTAACGGATTCTTCACAGCGTTAATGGCATCATCCAACTGTGATGGTTTAGTAGCTCCAACGATAGGAGATGTAATGGCAGGATTTGCAAGAACCCAACCGACAGCGAGGTGCGCAAGAGTAATGTCGGCTTGCTTTGCTAACGGTTTAAGCGCATCCACAGTATCGTGCATCATGTCATTCCAGTATCTATCTAGATACCGGTCCCCCTGCCCACCTTGCAAAGTGAATCTTGACCCATCTTCAGGCCCGCTACGTTTGTGCTTACCTGTTAAAAGACCTCCGGCAAGGGGGTTGTAAGGGATTACGCCAATATCTGAGAATTTGCACAAATCAAGAAGTTCGCGTTCAGGCTGGCGAAATAGGAGATTGTAACGGGGCTGAACTACATCAAATCGAATTGTTTTTGATAGTGATGCCTCACCTACCGTTAACGCCAACAACCAGGCTGGGTAGTTACTACATCCCGCATACAGTATTTTTCCTTGCCGTACTAGGTCATCTAAAGCTCCCAAAGTCTCATCAATCGGAGTTTCATAGTCAGGAAAATGAACTTGGTAAAGATCAATATAGTCAGTTTGAAGCCTTCTGAGAGAGTCTTCCACGGAATCCACAATATTTCGTCTACTGGCACCTCCCTGCCATGGATTTTTTCCAGTCGGAGCCCAGAACTTAGTGGCAAGCACAATATCCTCTCTGCGTCCTTTCATCCATCGTCCAATAATGTTCTCCGTTTCACCTACTAATTCTGGAACACCATTCGCTGGATATATATCAGCAGTATCAATAAATGAAATACCTGCATCCAAGGCATAGTCAAGAATTGCGTGGGACATGCTTTCATCACATTGATTCCCAAATGTCATAGTTCCAAGGCACAACCGAGAAACTTTCAGACCTGTTCTTCCTAAACGTTTATGCTCCATATTCTTCCATTCTCTTATATTGTTTGGCAGTCAGAACCGCACGAGTGATCATTGCCTGCAAGGTTCTGAGCAGGCCGATGTAAAATTCCGGAGTCAAAAGATATCTTCCAAACTGAACCACTACCATCAAAATTTTCGTGTTTTGAGGCAATTCCATCAATAATTAGGCTGTAGCCGCCTAACTCCTTGGGGGGCCAAAGCATTGTTACATGAGGACAGTTTTCTAGATTTTTTGTTCCTCGTTTGCCAACCGTAAAAATAAGATCATTTTTATCAATAGCGAAGGTTAAGTTTGCTACGTGTGGATGATTATCCGCAATAGCTGAAATAAGGTAGGTTGACGATCCATACTCCTTTATTGTTTTGTGAATGTCTTTTGCCGTTACGGGAATACTCATGTAAAAACTGTCCGGCCTATCCATTCAGCGATAAGCGCAGGTTTTTCTTGTCCCTCAATTTCAACTGTCATTAGTCGTGTCATATCAATTGCGTTCCCTTTTAGGACAACATCTATTGTTTGCGAAGTTGCACGTATTCGGGAGCCAGCGGGAACGGGATTTATGAACCTGACCTTATTTAATCCATAGTTAACTCCCATGAGAACTCCATCAAGTCGCGGAGTGTCAACGGGAATAGTTGTAGATAAATGAACAAGCATTGATAAGGTCAAGAAACCATGCGCAACTGTTCCACCAAAAGGCGTTTGTGCTGCGCGTTCAGGATCTATATGGATAAATTGGTGATCCAGCGTTGTATCAGCGAAGTCGTTTATTCGTTCTTGTGTCAGTTCAAACCAGTCACCAGCTACAGGGTCTACCCCTATTGAAGACTGCATTGATTCGTATGCTTTCTGCGCGTTCTCGCTCATATGTTCTCCTAGTCCAACACAAGATTAGACCCTCAAATTGATCTATTGAAATCCAAACGTTCCATCTTGAGAAAAACTTTTTAAATATGCGAAATCGCTTAATTACTGCTATCCATTCATTGTGGCAACTTTTCCTGACCCATTACGGATCCTAGACCTAGCTCAAACTCGTGCTGCTTCGGTCCTTGCGTCAGTTAACCACGACCAACTTGATCTTCCTACCCCATGTGATGAATGGTCTGTAAGAGATGTCATAAATAAACTCGTAGCCTCGACTCTTCTTTTCACATCTTTTGGAAGAAGAGAAGATGGTGATCCAAATCTAGATTTAATCAACCCGAAAGACCTCATAGGCAATGACCCGCTAGGGATATTTAACTCAGCTGCGTTGGAATGCAGAGCAGCTTGGAGATCTCCCGGCGCTCTTGACGGGATGGCAACCTCGACTATCGGAGAAGCGAAGGCACGCTCTGTGCTTAACGCAAGAATATTTGATACGACAGTTCTAAGCTGGGATATAAGCAAAGCTTGCACAGTAGAGCACTATATAGATGAGGAACAGGCATCCTATGTTCTTCGAGTAGCGAATGCTCTCGTACCGGCAGTTCGGTCTCACAATAGGGAACGCTATAAAGAGCCTATTTCCTTCACAGAAAGCTCTTCAGATCTTGAGAAGCTTATTTCCGTAACGGGTCGTGATCCTAAGTGGAAGTCGTCAGTTCAGACTGATTAACTTCTGGGGACCTCAATCCAAGGTACTTCTTTATCAACTCTGGGCTCTCCGGGTAGTCCGAGAACTTGTTCACCCAAGATATTACGCATAATTTCTGAAGTTCCGCCTTCGATTGAATTGGCTCGCACTCTTAGAAAAGCGTAACGGGGCCCGTGGATTGAACCATCTGTAGATAACAACTCTGGACGGCGGAACGTGTAGTCATAATCAATTTGCCCCTCTGGACCCATGAGATCAAGACACAATTCATAAATAGCTTTATTAAGTTCGGCGGAAGCAAGTTTTCCGATTGATCCTTCCGGTCCAGGGTTTCCAGCTTTTGCCGCCACCGATGCACGTTGGTTTGTAAGACGAAGTGCCTCAGCTTTAGCCCATAAATTCATTAATCTGTCCTGACTAGCTTTATTTCTTCTATCTTCAGGTAAAGATTGCCAGAGCTCTACCGCATCGCTTATCGGGCCCATGCCTGGCTTGGATGTGCTTCCCCCGCTACTTCCCCCTATCGCTGACCTTTCATTCATTAGTGTTGTTAGCGAAACTCTCCACCCTTCACCAATATCACCGATTCTCTGACTATCAGGTATTCTAACTTCTGTAATGTAGACCTCATTAAATTCAGCTTCACCAGTTATCTGGCGCAAGGGTCTTACTTCAACACCTTCGGCATGCATGTCTAAAGCAAAGTAAGTCATTCCTTTGTGCTTGGGTAATTCAGGATTACTTCGTGTAACTAGCATTCCCCAATCACCAAGATGAGCTAAAGTGTTCCAAACTTTCTGCCCACTAACAACCCACTCGTCTCCATCCCGTTCAGCTTTACAGGCAAGGCCAGCGAAATCAGAGCCAGCTCCAGGCTCTGAAAAAAGTTGACACCATCTTTCTTCACCGGTGAACATGGGTTTTAGAAAACGCTCTTTTTGTTCTTGCGTTCCATGAGTAGAGATAGTGGGGCCAGCAAGGGACATAAAGAAGGTCGTTGGGTCAGTAGGCGCAGCTCCGGCTTCACGCATTCTTCGCTCAATAACCTTTTGAAGGTTCGGTCGGTAGCCCATTCCCCCTTGACCTGCGGGAAAATGAATCCATGCTAGGCCTGCATCAAATCGGGCAGATCGAAAAGCAATATCTTCCATCTCTTGAGGGTTGAACTCTTCTAGAAATTCATCAATTTTGAGATTCAGAGCCTTCTCTGATTGCTCCATGGTCAAGCCCTTATCAAGTTTGTTGCTCATGTATATCCTTTCGTTGGATTTATCAGTACTTTTAATAACTACTCAGGTATTCGTAGGTTGGGATCCGCACCTGTCGCTAGGTCACTAGGGCCATCGTGTTTGAAGCGCCTCCATGCTGCTGCTCCAATCATCGCAGCATTATCAGTGCAATACGACCTGCTTGGAATAAAAGGTTTAAGTCCCTCTTTAGGACACGCATCGAGGATTGCCTCTCGAAGTCTAGAGTTTGCCGCTACTCCACCACCGATGCAAACACTTACCGCATTCTCGTCTTTAGCGGCACGAATTGTTTTAGTAACAAGTACCTCTACCACAGCCTCCTGAAAGGATGCTGCAATATTCTCGTCTAGTTCATCTGGGTTTTTCCGCACATAATTGATTACAGCCGTCTTAAGGCCGCTAAAACTAAAATCGTAACCTTCACCGATCATTGGCCGTGGAAAGCTTATTTCAGCTTGACCGGAAGTCGCTAACTTATCAATGATTGGGCCACCGGGATAGCCTAAACCTAAGTAACGAGCTACTTTGTCATACGCCTCACCTGCTGCGTCATCAAGCGTTTGTCCTAAAACCCTGTAGGTCAAATGCTTGTCCATCGAGACCAGCATCGTGTGACCTCCCGAGACGAGCAGGATGATCATAGGAAGCTCAAGATCTGGCTCTTCCAAGAAGCTTGAGTACAAATGCCCTTCAAGATGGTTGACGCCAATAAATGGCTTATTCCAAACGAGAGCTAACGATTTTGCTGCGCTAACACCAACAAGAAGCGAGCCAATCAAACCAGGTCCGCGCGTTGCTGCGACTAAATCTAGATCATGATGCTCTATTCCTGCCTCGATCAAGGTTTGGGCAATTACCGGCGTAATAAGGTCTACATGGGCTCGACTTGCTACTTCCGGAACTACCCCTCCGTACCTAGCATGGATATCAACTTGACTACTAACAACAGATGAGAGGACGTGTTTTCCGTCCGCTACAACAGCAGCAGCAGTTTCATCACATGATGTTTCAATTGCAAGCACGAGGCCTTGAGTCATTGCTTTGCATCTCCATAAACTGCTGTAGGTAATTTTAATTCAATTTCTGAAAGTCTATCTGCTAGAGTCCCCTGTTGAAGATTTTCAAGCGTCATGACGATTGCATCTTCATTATCAGCTTGATAGTAACCTCGACGAAGACCCACTGGAGCAAAACCAAACTTTCGGTATAGACCTTGAGCCGGTTTATTAGAAGCACGAACCTCAAGAGTTATGGTTTCAATATCCTCAAAAAGATCATCAACTTCTTTTAGCATTTGGAGTAATAGAAGTGACCCAACACCAGAACACCGATGAGGCTTCTTGGTCGCAACCGTTGTGATATGGAAATCTGTATGAGCTAGTAATCCTCCGATAAAACCAACCAGTTGTATTCCTTTAAAAGCTCCGAGATAAATTCTATGAAGGCGGGAAAGTTCTAGCTTCCATAAAGATCGAGACCAGGGCTCGGCAAATGAATCTTGATCGAGCGCATGAAGATCCTTAATATCATCCAGAGTTAGTGCTCTAACTTCCAAGCCGTGGCTCATCTATCAACACGCCTCTTTTGCTTATCGATCTCTAGTGCATCTGGTTTTCTTAGGTAAAGGGGCTTGAGTTCCGATGGCTTTACAAAATCTTCACGAAGAGCTTTAGCATGTGCCAGCTGAACGAGAGACGAGGCTGAAGGAAATGCAAGACCTGGTTCTGCCGGCTCTACCCCTTTAAGGTCCTTGAAATGATCGGCATAGCGAATAGCCCCATCCCCAACAAGCTGAACTTCATCGTTTGAGGCAAGCAACTCAGCAGAGAGATCCTCCGGTGATGTAACCGCTGGCTCAGAAATTCTTTGGATACCGCCAGGAACTTGACGATAATTAGCGTGAAATATCTCATCTCGTCGCGCATCGACTGCTGCAACAATCAACTTTTGACAGTGCCGAATGGGGTATGCGACCAAATCAAGACTAGTGACTCCGATCATGGGAATATTCAGTCCAAACGCAATCGAAACCGCTGATGTGACGCCTACACGTAAGCCCGTATAAAGTCCGGGTCCTATATCAACGGCTACAACACTAATTTCCTGAAGTCCAACCCGAGCCTGTTCGCATACAAACTCTATTTGCGGAGTTAAGTTTTCAGCATGTCTCTTTCCTCTTGACGAGTGAGCCGATGCCAAAACACCCTCATGACCCCCTATTGCGCACCCGACCTGAGACGTGGAACTCTCTATTCCTAGAATCAGCATTTAGATAAACCCTTTGCTTCAAGTATCTCC
>DBHP01000109.1:21820-25583 GCA_002295705.1 Candidatus Neomicrothrix sp. UBA825
TCGCCATATTCAAATGAGATTTCCAAATGATCCTTAGGTAATGCTGAGATGATTTGATCCCCCCATTCAATCAAGGTGACCGAATTCCCTTCAAATAACTCGGGTAAGGCTAAATCACGAACCTCCTCGATTTGATCTATTCGGTAGACGTCAAGATGATGAATCTGTAACGAGCCTTGATAAGTTCTTGCCAAAGTAAACGTCGGACTTGTAATAGCCTCTTTAACTCCAAGCGACACTCCGAATCCTTGTGTAAATGCTGTTTTCCCTGCACCTAGATCTCCAACCAAAAGAATTAGATCACCAGATTTAACAATTTCCGCAACAGACTCTGCTGTCTGATGGGTATATCTAAGAGAAGTAGCGTTTATTTCTATCACAATTCAAGGTTAGTGCTTCATAGGTGCAGAACTGATATGTTCACAAAACCATTTGTCATTTATTCGTTAGCAATACTTTTGATAGCGGCTTCAACTGTAAGTGTTGTTAACGATCGAATTGTCGACATTTCGGCAGGAACTTGTCCGGTGGCTGCAACCACTACTGCATCTCCATCTCCGCTTGTGTGGGCTGGAAATAAGGCTCGAGCATAACCATCATGAGCACTTTGACTGGCTAGGAAACATTCTGATTTAGTTAATTTTGCATTCGTTGCTACGACGCCAATAGTCGTATTCTCAAATGGGTTAACTTTTGGGATACTAAACTGCCCATCCCTAATCTTGTCTGGATATTTTCCAAAATCAATATCGCCACTTGCATTAACAGCGATTAGGCAGGAAACAATCAAATCCCCTTCTCGAAGGGTTGAACATCCAAGACCTCCAAGTTCGGAAAATTCCTTACCTCTCCATTTTGATACGGTAGCTCCCGATCCTGCGCCTACTCGCCCCAATTGTATTGTTGAAGATGCTACTTCTGCAGCTTCTTTTCCCTCTTGATGCCCTGGCCGAACCATCGCAGAACCATTACCAAGGTCAAATAGCGAGAGTCCCACAACAATAGGTACTTTTCCTGCCGACGTGCTAAATCCAATATTCGATTCTTCAAGAAATTCCATTACGCCTGAACAGGCGGATAATCCGAAAGCCGAGCCACCTGATAAGACCACAGCATTAATTTTTTCTACTGTGCGCGTCGGCTCCAGAAGGGCAAAATCTCGTGTAGCCGGAGCTCCACCTCTAATCTCACCAGAAGCTATCGTTTCTTCAGGAAAAAGGATCACCGTACAACCAGTTTGAGCAACCGAGTCAGTCCAATGCCCGACCTTTATTCCTTCGATTTCGGTAATCATAAATCCACCTAAATATAACGCCGCGGTATTCTGCTCTCAATACCACAAATTATCTCATAAGGTATTGTGTCTAAGTACTCCGCCCATTCCGTGGCAGTAATTTCTTGGCTTAATTGAGTCCCGATGAGAACTACTTCATCTCCAGGCGATACTTCAGTATCGTCGCAATCAACGAGAAACTGGTCCATTGTAATATTGCCGACAATAGGGAATTTTTTTCCACGTATCAGAACCATTCCGCCCCGCCTTCCAAAATTTCGCCGTAATCCATCGGCATACCCCATTGGCACTGTGGCGATTCGCGTATCCTTTGGTGCAGACCAAGCAAGACCATATGAAACGCCCTCACCTGCATTTATAATTTTGGTGAAAGATACCTCCGAACGCAAACTCATCGCTGGCCTAAGCGAAATATTTTTAGACCAACCCTGAACGGGTGAAATGCCATAAGTGGCAATTCCACACCTCACCATGTCATAAAGACCATTAGGAAAATTTAAAGCAAGGGCAGAATTTGCTGCATGGCAGATCTTTATCTGTACGTCGTTCTGGTTTAAATCTTCTATTACGTGATTAAATATTGAGAGTTGATGATTCGAAAACGGATTATCAATATCATCTGCTACGGCACAATGAGTCCAGACTCCTTGGAGAATCAAGTCTTCGCGCTGGATAACTGATTGAGCTAGTGAGACTGCAAATTCTGGTTCAGCGCCGACTCTTCTCATGCCAGAATCTATTTTCAAATGGACATTTAATTTAGTATTTGCAGAAGACGCCGCTGCTGCGGCAGCCGAAATCCCTTCCCCACTATAAACAGTTGGAACCAAGCCGCATTCAACTACTTCAACCATTTCTGATGGGCGTGGTTCGGAAAGAAGAAGAATTGGGACTTCTATCCCAGCATTTCGCAATTCCCTTCCTTCTTCTACTAACGCAACGGCCAACCAGTCAGCACCACCTTCAACTGCTGCTCTTGCAACTGGAACAGCTCCATGCCCGTAGGCATCAGCTTTGACTACTGCGCAGAAACGCGAGGGTGAAACATGTTTCTTCAGTTCCGTCACATTATCTCTGATAGCCGATAAATCGATATCAGCCCACGTTGGCCGCATTCAGCACCTCCGGTAAGACCCTAATGATATCTGACGCTATCATCCCTTCCGCCAAACAATTATTAGCAGCTTCAGCATGGATCCAAGCTCCACAGGCCGCAGCTTCAAATGGCGAAACCCCACGCGCTAAAAGTCCGGCAATAACCCCGCTCAAAACATCGCCTGTTCCTGCAGTAGCCAGCCGTTGATCACCATTATTGACTAGCAAGCATCTTCCGTCTGGGTGGGAAACAATTGTTGTGGGTCCTTTGAGTAGTATGACTGTGTTTAACTTCGCAGCTGTTTCGCACACATCAAGAACCCTATTAGTTGCTGGTTTGTGACCGGTTAAATATTTATATTCAGCGTCGTGAGGAGTTAAAACGATATGTTCACCAAAGCCACTGGGGTTCAAATTCTGTTGACCTATTGCATACAAAGCATCAGCGTCTACAACAGTTGGGATATGAATTGCTGAAAGTAAATTAATTACTGCCTTTCTGGCTGTTTCTGTTTTACCTAACCCGGGGCCCACAACTACTGCTTTAAATCTTTCAAAATCACTTTTGATTACGTGATTTTCCCAATCTTCGGTCGGTATATCGAAGCCGACTATCTCAGACGGTACTTCACCTTGACCTCCTGGAGTGCTTACTCTCACATACCCAGATCCAGATCTCAGTGCTGCTTGGGACGAAAGTAATGGCGCTCCATTCATACCTTCCGATCCGCCGATCACCCAACAAGCTGACGTCCATTTATGCTCTCTGTCATTCATAGTATTCAGAATTTTTGTAGCATCTGACCTCTCAAGCACGAATGTCCTCGTCGTAGAAACATCTAAACCTATATCAGCAATCTTTATAGATCCTGCGTGAAAAGGTCCATCTGCTAATAAATGGCCGGGTTTGAGAGCCTGGAAAGTGATTGTTGCTTTTGCTGTAAAAGGTTTGCCTTGACCTTCGCCAGTCAGACCACAGATACCGCTTGGAATATCTACAGAAAGAATAGGGCCAGAGAAATCCGGTGCATAATAAGGCCTCTTCAAACCTGTACCCACGGCAGCGTCTATTAACAGATCACACCCATGTACTTTCGCTTTGTCATCATCCGCTTGAATAACATTGACCTTCACCCCCCAGCGCTGTAGGCATTTTGCTGCCTCAATCCCATCAGCTCCGTTATTTCCTTTTCCAGCGATAATTGCTACCCTTTTCCCATATGTGCCTTTAAGCATTTTCCGGGCGTGCCACGCTACAGCGCTCCCTGCTCGCTCGATTAGTACGTGTATGGGCTCACTCGCTTCCTCATCAATAATTGCCATTTCAGCAGGAGTCACTACAGGGATCATGGATAACTCAGCTCACCCAAAACA
>DBHP01000020.1 GCA_002295705.1 Candidatus Neomicrothrix sp. UBA825
CAATTGCGTTTAACATAATAGTTGAAATAACTTCGTTGACGCCACGGGTAACTTTCAACATACCAGCTATTCCAGAATAAGCTCCACCAACTACCATAGCCACGAGCAGCATTAACCCGATATGAAAAACAGGCGGCAAGGTGACCAATGCACCAATGTAAGCTGCAAATAATGCCGCAAGTCTGTATTGCCCCTCAACGCCGATATTAAATAAGTTCATTTTGAACCCTATTGCTGCAGCTACACCAGAGATATAGAGAGGAGTTGCTCGGTTAAGAATATCTACTTGAATCTCTAATTGGCTTCCGTATTCAATCATGTCGGCGTAGGCATTTATAGGATTGCTGCCTGCAATAAGCAAGAAAATAGAGGACGCAAGAACTGCGAAAACTAAGGCAGCAGTAGGAGCGGCCAAGGCAAGTGCTATAGACCGGACATTATTCTTCATGACATTTGCTCCTGAACAGAGCTACCAGTCATGTAACCACCAAGATCTCTAGCGGAGATATTATTGGGATTTAATTTCGCAACGATTTTTCCTCGGAACATAACGACTATGACATCTGATAAGCCAATTAGTTCATCTAAATCCGCTGAAATAAGAAGAGTTGCTAAGCCATCTGAACGAGCAGATTTTATCTGTCCCCAAATTGCAGCTTGTGCTCCGACATCGATTCCTCTTGTTGGGTGAGATGCTATCAAAACTGTTGGGTCTGATAGTAGCTCTTTGCCTACTAGAAGTTTTTGTTGGTTGCCTCCGGATAATGCATGAGCTGCAACTTCAATATTTGGCGTGCGAACATCAAATTCATCACAGATTTCTGTTGTTCTTGTTCGTGATCCTTTTCTACTGAAAAACCAATTTAGTAAGCCGGTCGCAAACGGATTTTTTGTTTGGTTTCCAAGAGCAGCGTTTTCCCATAGCGGGGCTGTTAATAGCAAACCTTCATGTTGCCTGTCCTGAGGAATATAGCCCAAACCATTTTCTCTGCGCCAACGAACATCTTTTTGGGTTATGTCTGTGTCTGAGAGAAGAATATGCCCATTTGATATTTCCTGCGTACCAAGAATTGCCCCTACCAATTCATGCTGCCCATTTCCTTCAACTCCAGCAATGCCTACTATTTCCCCGTGGTGTACATCTAAGGAGACGTCATCCACGATTGTCCTCTCATCGCTTCCAGTGATTGTTAGGTTTTCTACTTTTAAACCAATTGAAGAAGCATTCACAGAAGTGTCTATTGAAGGAGAGGGGAGTTCAGATCCGACCATCAACTCAGCCAGTTCAGCTGCGGTTACGTCATTTGCGGGAACACTTGTTACCGTTTTCCCGGCACGTAGTACGGTGATGGTGTCAGCTATCTCGAGGACTTCATCGAGTTTGTGATCAATAAAGATAATTGTTGTCCCGCTCTCCTGAAGTTCTCTAATGTTTCTAAATAGCTCTTCAACTTCGTGCGGAACTAGAACAGCAGTAGGTTCATCGAGAATTAAGATATTTGCACCCCGGTAGAGGACTTTGATTATCTCTACACGTTGCCTTTCACCTACTTCTAATGTTTCAACAAGTTCCATGGGCTCAACAGTTAAACCGTATGCTTTAGAAACGACTTCTAAATGATCTTTAGCCTTCTGAAAGTCGAGTCTACCTATCTGTTTGGTAGGCTCTGACCCCAAGATCACATTCTCCAACACGCTCAACTGACCTGCGAGCATAAAATGTTGGTGAACCATCCCAATGCCGGACTTAATGGCTTCTACTGGAGAAGAGAATCTGATTCTTTCACCGTTGACCTTCATCTCTCCGGAATCCGGTTGGATCATTCCGTACAGGATTTTCATTAAAGTCGACTTCCCGGCGCCGTTTTCTCCACAGATGGCATGGATCTCGCCCTGCTTTACTGCAAGATTAATATCATCGTTTGCGATGACACCTGGGAAAGATTTGGTAATTCCAGATAATTCAACAGCTATTGACACGTGTACTCCCAAACAAATGAGACCGGTCCAACCACCTTAACTTCTTCTAAAGTTAAGAGGTTGAACCAGCCCCAAGTGTTTTAATTTTTAAAACCTAAGTTTTAGTAATCCAAAGGATTTCTAGAAACCACTATGTCTCCATTAACTATTTGAGACTTAAAGGCTTCTAATTGACTGACGATGTCGTCAACATAGCCACCTGAGGTTGCATATCCAACGCCACCGTTTTCAAGTGTGTATGTTACTTGACCTGCAGCCCAGTTTCCGGTGATGTGAGATTGGATAGCTAGGTATATACCATTACCAACCTCTTTCATCATTGAGGAAAGAAGGTGAGGCTTCAAGTCGTCATCAACTACTAGATACTGATCGGAGTCAACACCGATTGCCCAAACTTTTGAGCCCTCAGAATCGCTGTGTTCCGCCGCAGCTTGGAAAACACCTGCGCCTGTACCACCTGCTGCTTGATAAACAATATCAGCACCATCTTCGTACATAGCGAGTGCAATTTCTTTTCCACGGTCTGGAGCATTGAATCCATCAAAGTCAGGTGCTTCAGTTACGTACTGTGACAGGATTTCAATGTTTGGATTAACAGCTTTTGCGCCTGCGATAAATCCTGCTTCAAATGGTTCAATACCGCCGTAGCAGCATACACCACCGATGAAGCCGATCTTGTCAACACCAGTTTTAAGTGCTGCTGCAGCTCCAACCAGGAAGGAACCTTCCTGCTCGGCAAATGTTAGCCCTGCAATATTACCTGCTATCGGGCCTCCGGTATCAAAGTTGATCATTGCGCTATCGACTACAGCAAAGTTAGTGTCAGGATTTACGCCTGCGACAGTCTCTGTGTCTCCAGCGAATAGGAATCCAACTCCGATTACTAGATCGCTTGAATCAGCGGCGAGTTGAAGCAGTTCAGCTCTGTTTGAGCCGTCATCATTTGGGGATGCTTCAGTAAATGAAATTCCCAAAGAGCACTCGGCACGTTCAATACCTGCGGCTGCTGAATCATTGAATGATTGATCTCCACGTCCACCAATATCGTAAACAAGTCCAACGCTTACACCAATTTGATCAACACAAAGGTCATCTCCGGAGAATCC
>DBHP01000028.1:0-9431 GCA_002295705.1 Candidatus Neomicrothrix sp. UBA825
TCCTTGCCTCAGGTATCGCTCTGAACGTGACGTCCTGAAGCAAAGTCAGTTCGTCATAATCATAAAAGACAACACTTCCGTGTCTAGTAACACCAAAGTTTTTGGTGAATAGATCACCAGGAAAAATATTAGCGGCGCATAAATCCTTGATTGCGTGACCGTAGTCAAGAGTTGCAGATAGTACAAAATTTTCTGGCATTTCTTGAAGGTACAAGTCAAGTGGGTAGACTCGCCGTTCTGTATACAAGTGGTGAATGATCACATCAGTATCAGTAATTGTTATTGAACGAGAAGCCTCTAAGGCCAACTCTTTGAGTAGCTGGTCACTAAACCTCTCACGAGGAAAGGCTAAGTCTTCAAATACTTGTGCATCCACCATTCTTCCAACACGGTCATGTGCAAAAACCATTTTGTATTTGTCCATAACCTGTGCTCGCGTAATTTTCTTTGATGGAGGAAATGTGTCCTTAATGACCTTGAAGACCACACCAAAAGAAGGCAGAGTGAAGACTGTCATTACCATCCCTGGTATCCCTCTGGCTGCTTCAAACCGATCCGTCGAGTTTGAGAGGTGCCTATAGATGGCTCTGAATAGGCTGGTCTTTCCATGAGCACTATATCCAATAGCCGTATATAGCTCAGCTACGGGTTTGAGCGGGATGAGCGTTTTGATGAACGCTACTATTGCGCCCGGTTCTTTGGTATTCACATGAAAATACGATCTAGTAAATCCAAAAATCCTACTGGTTAAGTTCTCTGTGAGTAAGACAGCATCACATACGACCCCGCTGTCAGTCGCACGAAGAGGAATTATAAGAGGAGAAACTCGGGTTAGGTATCGGATTCGGCCGACAAGATACGCTCCACGATTTCGGTAAAAGACCGGCTTAAGAACATCAATTTCTACGGGCATTGTAGCTTCCCAAGTCTCCGAAAGGTGTTTCTCTATTGCAAGGGCAATATTGGCTGAATCTCGCTGCAAATTCTGCCAATTCTGACCGAACTCGAACGCTTCTAACACAGCCTGTATCAGCTTTTCGGTGGTTGTTCGAAGCCGAAATGTAAGAACTTCCCCCTGGCCTGGGTCGACAACAGGAAGAGCGATTCCTCCAAACCACCTGAACTCAAGATCATCATCAAAGCCCACTAACGTAAACAACCGACGCGTTATGGAATTAAAAAACGTTTCTGCTAATTCAGAGTCTGATCTCCACGCAATAGCTTGCGCAAATATACGTCTTGCTGAAACCCATAGCTCTCTTTTTACGTTTTCTTCCAGATTCTCTAAAGCAGGATTAATAACTTCAACGCATTGGTTAACGAGTTGCCGGTGCAGAAGAAGACGTATTTGAGAATTAATTTGATGCTGCGCAAATTCTTGTTTAGCAAAATTATCTTTAGCTCTTTGAGTGACGTCTAAAAAGTCTGAACGATATTGACTGAAGAACTTAGCGACCTGCTCAGCAATATCTTTAGCTGTTCTTTCAGCTTCCCCAAACTCTTGAATAGAAACAACGCCCTGAAAATTTTGGCTACGCGCTCTTCGACGTAGCCAACTAGGGGACAAAGCAGAAGGCATATCAACACCATGCTGTTTGAGCAGTTCGCTATCAGTAAGAATCTCTATAGTTGGTCCCGAGGCGACAACTTCTCCTTTGTCAAGAAGCACAGCAGTTTGACAGGTCTCAATGGCAACAGTTATGTCTGCGGTGAATACAAGAAGTGCTTCCTCACGATTCGCCAACGCTTCAACCAGAGAATCGGCCGAACGAGCATCAAGCATTGATGATGGCGCATCAAGCACAAGGATTGGCGCTTTATTTTCCAATTGGGCTGCAAGCGCAACACGATATGATTCCCCGCCACTCAATCTTCCTATTCGGCGAAGAAGAATCTCCGTATCCAGATTCACATTTGAAATTGTCTTCTTGGGATCTCCTCCGCAAATTGCTTGCAAGGCTGAGGCAACTGTTTCTTCACTATTAAAGCGTCGAAGGTCTGTCACTGTCCCTATATTTTCGGGATTACTACACACTCCGGAGATGACTCCGGAAGTGGGTGTGAGTCTTTGCGAAATTATTTTTGCAAGAGTGCTTTTCCCGCTTCCGTTTCCCCCGACCACTGCAATGCGGTCTCCTTGCGAAATCGTTAAATTGATGTCTCGTAAACCCAGTCCGTCCGGATGGTTATATGAAATATGTTCAAGACATAAAAGCGTTTCGCTCACATAGAAATACTGCCCGAATTTCCTCGGTTTAACAGCCACGGGAAGGTTTTTTCTTGAATTTAATGAAAATTCAGTTACTTTTGTCAACTTTATGATTAGTAACTTGCACAATCAACCCAGCGATAGAAGACTAGGATCGTATTATCCAAATTGGAAATGAGAGGGTTCCTGTATGCACAGATCCAAGTTATTCAAATTGTTAATTGCCTTTTTGGCTTTAACTATGTTCGCAACTGCTTGTGGAGGAAGCGACGATGAAAGCTCATCATCATCTGATAGCTCATCAGCGTCTGAAGCTACTGCAAGTTCATCGGAAAGTAGCGCAAGCGAAGCTGCTGAAGAAGCTGAAGAGGCACCTGCTGAGGAAGAAGCAGAAGAAGAGGCTGAAGCTCCAATCGTTCAAGATCAAGAGGAAAGTGTCCTAGAACCAGTTTTTGGTGGAACACTCCGATGGGGACTTGAAGCAGAAGTTGATGGAATCAACCCAACAGCATCTGCCCTGTCAGCTCCTGGACTCACAATGATGAATGCAGCCTTTGATACTTTGGCTGCATACGACGTAGATGGGAATACAGTACCCCACCTAGCTGAATCATTCTCCGCCAGTGCAGACTGTAAAACATGGTCAATGAAACTCCGAGATGGCATAACCTTCCATGACGGAACACCACTAAATACCGAAGCGGTTTCTGTGAACTTCCTAGCGCAATATGGAGATCCACTGGTTGGATTAGCAGTTCGACCTTACTATTCTGCTGATGAGCCCATAACAATCGTTGATGACCTAAACATGAATTTCAACCTTACAGATGCGAACTGCGGCTGGCCTTCAGCTCTCACTGGGCAACTTGGAGCAATAGGATCGCCGACATGGATTGCAGCTGCTCAGGATGATCCGACACTTGATCAGCAACCGGTCGGAACGGGACCTTTCATCTTTGAATCAAGAGTTCAAGACCAAGTAACAAGGTTTGTTAGAAATGCAAACTATTGGGGTGGAGATGTTTATCTTGATGCGGTTGAATTCTACCCGGTCACTGATGGAGATATCAGAACGAGCTTGCTCCTTGAAGGAGAACTGGATGCCCAAGCAACTACCAACGTTGAGTCAATCGCTTCGCTTGCTGAGAACGATTCCATCACACAAGTCCTTGATGACACCGGTGATGAATCTTTCCTCATGTTGAACTCTGCTCAACCACCGTTCAACGATATCCGAGCTAGGCAAGCTATAACACATGCGACACCTCGCGATAACTACAACACATTGATCAACCTTGATGTCACACGAAAAGCTGATCAGATGTTCACACCTGAGAGCCCATATTACAATCCTGATATTGTCCAATTGTCAGATCGCCCAGATCTAGCTGGACCGCTCGTAGACGCATACTGTTCAGATAACCCCAACAACTGCACAAGCGGAAAGATCAATATTGAGTACCAATATTCAGGACCATCTGTTGTGGGAGAACGTATTGCAGATCTCCTATCCGAAGGTTGGGCTGACTTCTTCAACGTCACTGTACAGGTACTCCCTCAGGACTCTCACATCCAGGAAGCAGCCTTGGGCATATACAATTCAATAGGTTGGAGACAATTTGGTGCTGTTGATCCTGGTATTGACAGAGTTTGGTTGCTCTGTAGAGCTATTGGTGGTATCTCACTGAACTGGCCCCGCTACTGTGACGAAGATCGAGATGCACTAATTCTTCAAGCAGATGCGGCCAAAACAGTCGCAGAAAAAGTACCGCTCTACCAGGAACTCTCCAAGATGATCAACGAAGAGTACCTATACGTCTTCTATCACCACACTCTATGGAGCCTAGCTCTCAGAGATGGCGTGGAGAACGTCTGTGGAGCAAAGACTCTTGAAGGCGTAAGCCTCCGCTGCCAAGTCAACGGACGCTCATTCTTCCAGTCAACATTTATAACTAACTAGAAGCGTTACTCCTAGAGACCCCAAGTGGTTGAATGAAAATTCTTGCCACTTGGGGTCTCTTCAATTTGTTGGGATAATATAACTACGCAACATCTGATGTTGATTATTAGGAGAATGGGGAAGAAAAAGCAGTGCCAAAGCCAATCAGACGACTGATCGGCCTTCTCGGCCTTTTGACTATTGTTTCAATGGTCACGTTCGGCGCAATGAACTTTTTGGGAGACCCACTTTTCAATATTCTTGGACCAGTTGCTGCTGATGTTGATAACCCCGAGAGCCTGAAAGTCATCGAAGAAGCGAAAGCCCAATACCACTTGGATAAGTCACTTCCCGAGCGGTGGGCGCGTTGGGCTTGGGATTTTGTTAGAGGCGACTTCGGAGTCCAATTTAGTTCTTCCGGCCAGCCTCCAGTAAGTGACCTAATTAAGGAAAGACTGCCTCGAACACTTGAGCTAATGGCAGTAGCCCAAATCATTGCTGTTTCAATAGCTATACCGTGGTCGGTACTAGCAGCATCTAGAGCTAACAGACGAACTGATAAAATCTCAACGATTACTGCTTTTGCGTTTGTTTCCATACCCAGCTTTGCCATGGCTGTAATTCTCTTCTATTTCTTTTCCGTTCAATGGGACCTCCTTCCCGACACCTATACGGCGACAGATCCCTTTTGGGGTATAAGCCATGACCATCGACTTATTCAACTAATACTTCCCGGATTTACCCTTGGCCTTGGATCTGCGGCCGCTTATCAGCGACTCCTAAGAACCGACCTGATCACCACGCTTCAACAAGACTTCATCCTCATGGCAAAATCAAAGGGTGTATCAAAAAGAAGGGTCCTTTATTCCCATGCGCTCAGGCCTTCATTATTCTCGATGATCACATTGCTAGCAATAAACATCGGTTTCATGATTGGCGGCTCGCTTGTGGTAGAGCAGTTCTTCAGAATCCCCGGTATCGGTAGTGCTGTCGTCGAAGCTACGTTACGAGAGGACTTCCCAGTTGTCCTCGCAATTGTAATGATCGTTTCAGCCGGATTTATGGTATTCAACTACATAGCTGACTACCTTTACACACTCATTGACCCAAGAGTAAGGCATGAAGATACCAGTAAGCCAAGAAAAATTACAAGTATGGGCATGTAATCATGAACGAAGAACAAGAAATAAATGCTGACGAAGTCAAAAACGATTCACAAGCCTCAGAAGAAGAAACTAGCATCAGCGACTCGACACAATTAGAAGTTTCAGAGTTCGCAGATAAAAAAACATTAGGATTTGGATTCTGGCTAGCGACGTTTTGGCTAGTGCTAATTTCTTTCCTTGCTGTGTTTTCTCCAATACTTCCATTCAAAGATGCCGATAAGAACTACATTGCATATGAACAAAAGGAAAATCCATTAACCGGTAAAGTTCAAGAGAGACCCGTTCAGCCCCCATACGCACCGAGCGGTGAACATTGGCTCGGAACTGACCAGGATGCGCGAGACATACTTAGTCGGACCATTGAAGGAGCGAGAATCTCGCTTGCGGTAGGCGCACTTACAGCACTATTTGGAATGGTGGTTGGTGGTACTCTGGGTATGATCGCTGGTTACTTCAAAGGCACTCTAGACAAAATCATCGGCGCTATCTTTCTGGTAGTTTTGAGCTTCCCAGGTTTGATTCTCGCTATTCTAATTGTCGCCTTACTTGATCGATCTCTACTTACAATTTCCGTAACTCTAGGCATCTTGGGCGTTTCCCCCATTGGAAGGCTTGCTCGCGCACAAACGCTCAGTTTCTCCGAGAGAGAATTTGTAATGGCTGCGGAAACTCTTGGTGCGAAAAAATCCAGAATCTTAATAAAGGAACTTCTACCGAACGTGCTCATCCCAATGAGCACCCTTGCAATGCTGGTCATAGCTGTTGCGATCGTGAGTGAAGGAACATTAGCCTTTCTAGGTTTATCTGTTCAAAACAGCGCCACATGGGGAAAGCTAATTTTGACGGGGTCAGGGTTATCAACACTAGAAAGTTCTCCATGGGTTGCTTTCGTGCCTATGGGATTCCTATTCCTGACTGTGGCCTCATTTAACTATTTAAGTGACCGAATCCGTGACTACTTTGATGTGAGGGATATTTTTGTTACACGAGACTAGTGAGGCGGACAATATTCTTGAACTCAGCGACTATCGAGTTGGGTTTCGAACAGAGCGCGGACTGGCAAAAGCTGTTGACGGAGTTTCACTATCCTTGCAACGCGGTTCTACCCTAGCAATCGTTGGAGAGTCAGGTTCTGGAAAGACAGTATTAAACCGAGGAATAATGGGACTCCTTGGAGCAAACATCATTGAAGGCGGTTCAGCAAAATTCCAAGGCGAGGAACTCGCCAACACCAGTCGACAGAAGTTCTGGGGAACAAAGATGGCAATGATATTTCAAGACCCCATGACATCATTAAATCCAGTCATGAAGGTAGGAAAGCAGGTATCAGAACCGCTTCGTTTACATCAAGGGATGTCAAAAAAAGAAGCGCGAGACAGAACCGTTGAACTATTCACACTTGTAGGCATCCCCGAACCAATGAAAAGGTTTAGCGAATACCCGCATCAACTCTCAGGTGGCATGCGCCAAAGGGTAATGATCTCTATTGCACTCGCAATTGAACCGGACATACTTATAGCTGATGAGCCGACGACATCCTTGGATGTCACGGTTCAAAAATATATTCTTGACTTACTTGTTGATGTGCAATCCAAATCCAATATGTCAATGATCATCATTACACATGATCTCGGTGTCGCCCGAGGACGCTCAGATGAAATTATGGTGATGTATGGAGGCCGCATAATGGAAAAGGCACCATCAGAAAGTGTTTTTGTGGAAATGAAACACCCGTACACCGAAGCCTTATTATCTTCAATACCAAGACTTAGTGATCCAAAACACACCAGGCTAACCCCGATAGAGGGTTTTCCCCCCGATATTGTTGATGGACCTCAAGGCTGCAAATTTGCTGCGCGATGCAAATACGCACAAGATATTTGCCTGACCTCGACACCAGAAGAAACGATTATTGACACGCACACCTACTTTTGCCATTTCCCTGTTGGTACCGATGCCGGAGCAGAAGCATTCAAATCAAATAAGGATAGAGGTTTCACAGCGGCAGGGTTAAGGATAAAAAGCAAAAGAGAAGTCGTCTAATGGCTGGGTCAGGTAATAATCACCTTCGCACAGGATTCGATGATGTCCTTCTAAGTATTGAGAACCTAGTCGTTGAATTTCCATCAGGAAGAAAAAATAAAGTCCATGCGGTATCTGACGTGAGTTTTGATATACGTAAGGGCGAAACGCTCGGAATCGTCGGAGAATCAGGCTGCGGGAAATCAACCACCGCTAAAGCTATCGTGCAACTTCCAAAACCATCATCTGGAAAGGTTGAGTACGAGGGAACTGATTTAACAAAACTTGACAAAGAGGGAATGCGCCAAAAACGACCTTCAATTCAAATGATCTATCAAGACCCGATTAGCTCCCTCAATCCTAGAAGAACAGTGTTCAATATCGTCAATGAAGGAACACGGGTTTGGTCAACTGAACATAGCCAACAGCAAGAGATAAAGGTAGAAGAGATGATCCAGGCTGTTGGGTTAGACCCGAACGAAGCTAGGATTCGCCGACCCCACGAATATTCTGGAGGTCAATGTCAAAGAATTTCTGTGGCTAGAGCCCTCGTTCTAGACCCACAAGTAATTATTTGCGATGAACCTGTGTCCTCTTTGGATGTTTCAGTACAAGCCCGAATTCTTAACATGCTCCAAGACATGAAAGACGAGTACGGCCTCACCCTGCTATTCATCAGCCACGATCTTTCAGTTGTAAAGAATGTCAGTGATCGCGTTGCAGTTATGTACTTAGGAAAGATCTGCGAAATTGGTGATGGAGACGTGATCTACGACAACCCTGCACATCCTTATACCAGATTATTGCTCGCAGCTATTCCTGACCCAGACAATAAGCACGGCCAAATCTCTGATCTACTAGAAGGAGAGTTACCCTCTCCTCTCAATCCACCAAGCGGTTGCCGCTTTCGAACAAGGTGTCCGCGAGCAACCGAAAAGTGCGAAGCAGAAGAACCCACCTTTGAACAAGTAGGAAATTCAGACCACTGGGTCGCCTGCCACTTTCCTCACATCGACGATGAACTCAATACGAAAACAACTGAAGAAAGTGAACTCATTGAGGGCATCACAGAAGATGAGATTCTGTGGCCCCCAGCTGACTAACTCATCAATTTTGCTAACTCGCTCACTGTTTGTTCTCGAACCTCATCTGGTCCATAAACAGCTGCGACAACTTGCGTTCCACCACTCTCTGCGTACTTTTGGAGTCCGTCGGCGACCTCCTCGAAACTCCCACTTAATGCAATATCCCAAGAATTAGCGAGCCCTTCGCGCTCAAGCATCGCACGGTATGAAGGCAAATCACCATAAAAACCAAAGTCTCTTTTGGCATATTCTTCAGCCATATCAGAATCAGACGTTATGCAAACAGGAACCGCCGCTATAACTTGGGGAACTGGTCTTCCAGCATCTTCCGCAGCTGCATTTATGACTGGCGATATGTGATTACGGATAGTCTCCGGTCCCGTCATCCAAGTAACCGTTCCATCAGCAACCCTGCCAACTAACTTCAACATTTGAGGACCCAGAGCCGCTACAAGAACAGGAGGAGCGTCAGCTGGTACATCAATTCCTCCTCTACTGGTTAAATGCTTCCCGCCATATGAGATTGTTCCATCATGAAGAAGTGCCATAAGAATTTGAAGATAATCACTCATGTGGCCTATTGGAGCATCAAATGATATCCCCCACATTCCTTCAACAACCGGCTTGTGAGATAACCCAATACCCAAATCTAATCGGCCATTTGATACCTGATTAACAGTCAGCGCTTGCTGAGCTAGCATCATGGGGTGGCGTGGATAAGTTGGAATCACTGAGGTACCTAAGCGGATATCATCAACCGATTCAGCTATCACAGCTAAAGCCGTTAACGCATCAAGATTAAAGATTTGCGGTGTCCAAAATGTTGAGTAACCAAGGTTTTCCGCTTCTTGGACTTGCTTCTTTAGGTCATCAATATTACGAGAGGATCCGAATATTCCTAATTGCATGTATTTCTCCTAACTTGCGTCTTTCAAATTTAATGTTTCCTGAAGTTCCCGTTTTAGAAATTTACCACTTGCATTCCTAGGTAGTGGTTTTTCTAAAAACCA
>DBHP01000028.1:9834-15473 GCA_002295705.1 Candidatus Neomicrothrix sp. UBA825
TGACCGTCCTTTAGATAAAGTGCTGCAGCAACTTCCTCTCCAAGGCGGCCATCTGGAACTCCAAAAACAGAGACCTCACCAACTGCGTCGTGTTTGAATATCGCTGATTCGACTTCAGCACAATACACGTTCTCTCCTCCTCGCAGCACCATATCCTTTTTCCTATCAACAATAAAAATGAATCCATCCTCGTCAATTCTTGCTATGTCACCGGTGTGTAACCAACCTTCGGTTATCGCTTCAGACGTCGCCTCAGGCCTATTTAGATATCCCTTAATAACTTGGGAACCCTTAACCCATAGCTCGCCAATCTCCCCGTCTGGAACTGCCTCTCCATCATCATTGAAGCATCGAGCTTCGAAACATGGCATTGCAGGGCCTGCGCTTTCCGGTTTATCTAGAAAGAAATCAGCTGAAATGGCCGTTATTATTCCGCAAGTTTCTGTCATTCCATAACCTGTACCAGGGCGAGCGGTCTCAACGGTAGCTTCAATCTTTTCTACTAAGTCCGGTTGCAACTGAGCGCCGCCGCCACCAAGTGCTTTTAGGGATGACGTATCAGTTCTTTCAAAGTCGGGATGCGCAATTAGTTCCCTGGACATGACTGGAACGCCACTTATGGTCGTTATCTGTTCGGACTCGACTAGTTTAAGGGCTTCTCCAGCATCCCATTTATACATATGCACTAACTTCCCGCCAGCCATTGTGATTGAATGTGCAACACAATTATTAGCTGTTACATGAAACAAGGGCGTAATGACTAGGGCAGAGGTTTGCGGTACCTCTTTTGCTGGAGGTTTGGTTGATGTGATACGTGCTCGCGATGAAGCTACAGACTGAACTACGTGTGCGAACGCAAGACTCATAGCATTAGCCACACAGCCTCTATGAGTAAGTTGGGCCCCTTTAGGTCGCCCAGTAGTTCCTGAGGTATAGAAAATACATGCGTCTGAATCAGGGTCTACTCGAATCTCTGGCATCTCGCCGCCGTTTTCTAAAAGGACATTCCACTGAGTAACATCAACTGATTCGCTTTCCGCACGAACCGCCACCAACTGTGGAAATTCATCAGAATCTTGTAATTCAATCAACTGCTCAAGTCGCTCTTGGTCTGCAATAACTACCTTTGGTTTCGAGTCATCGAGCGCATATTTGAGTTCAGGAGTCGCCCACCAAGCATTCATGCCAACACACGTAGCACCAATAGTCATACAGGCCCAATAAGCTAACATCCACTCTGGATAGTTCCGCATAGCTATTGCGATCCTATCTCCAACCTGTACATCATTCTCAATTAACCAATTAGCTACACTTGCGACGTGTTCATGCGCTTGACTGTAGGAGATGCGTTCATTTCCGTACACTAGATAATCTGCGTTGCCGAATCTCAGACTTGATAGCCAAAATTCCCTAAGAGTCGCTGGTTGATTCTTGTAACAAAGAAGGTCTAATCCCCTTACATTTACTTTCACCAATTCAAACTGAGAACCCTCCGAGGTGAGTTCTTCCCATGCTTGGGCCAATTCTTTGTACACGTCTCCCCCCACAATTAGTGAATGACTTCTAGGGTAGATTAAATTTGTTACTGCTCATAACTGTCAAGATAGTAACTTTGAAAATACCGAAAAAGAAAATTATTTACCTTATTGGTCTAGAATGAAACCGGTCAACTTGCAAGGAGTGGTCATGGGAACTGAAGAGAATCAAGAGCTTAACGCACGCGAAGAATGGGAGAAAGAGTACCAGAAAGCCTCATTGCGAGACTCAAATTTTGAGACTATGTCAGGGGTACCGGTTGAACCTGTCTATGGAGATGATTTGTTTCCCGGCCAATATCCTTACACACGAGGAATTTACCCATCCATGTATAGATCGCGCCTATGGACCATGCGAATGTTTGCAGGCTTCGGGACAGCTGAAGATACGAATTTGAGGTTCAAAGAACTGCTTCGAAATGGCGGAACTGGACTATCAACTGCTTTTGATATGCCGACCCTCATGGGCCGTGATTCCGACAGCGAATGGTCTCTGGGTGAAGTTGGACGAGCTGGAGTAGCAGTAGACACGCTCTCAGATATGGAAGATCTATTTGCTGATATTGATTTATCCCAAGTTTCTACCTCTATGACAATAAATGGTCCTGCAGCAACACTTCTAGCTATGTACGTTGCTGTCGCCGAACAAACTGGAGTCGAACCTCACCAACTTGCTGGAACAATCCAAAATGACATCCTCAAGGAATATCAGGCACAGAAAGAATATATTTACCCACCTCGCCCCTCAATGCGTATCGTTACGGACATGGTCAAATACACCACAGCCGAAATGCCAAAATGGCACCCCATCTCAATTTCTGGCTATCACATTAGAGAAGCGGGAAGCACGGCGGCACAAGAACTAGCATTTACATTAGCAAACGGGTTCTCCTACGTAGAAGCTGCTATCGCTGCTGGGCAAAACGTTAACGAGTTTGGGAAGCGCCTCAGTTTCTTCTTTAACAGCCATAGCGATTTCTTTGAAGAAATCGGCAAATTCCGAGCAGCGCGACGGATTTGGGCACGTTGGATGAAAGAACGCTATGGAGCAACAGACGAAAAGGCTATGCTTTGTAGGTTCCACACACAAACTGCGGGTGTTTCTCTGACAGCGCAACAGCCCGAAATTAATATAGCCAGAGTTGGAATACAGGCACTTGCCGCTGCTTTAGGGGGCACCCAATCACTTCATACAGATAGCTTTGACGAAGCATTAGCGCTGCCAACAGAAGATGCGGCTCGGATAGCGCTGAGAACACAGCAAATTGTCGCTCATGAAACTGGAGTGGTAAATGTAGCCGACCCACTGGGGGGCTCACCCTACGTTGAATGGATGACTGATGAAATGGAGAGACAAGCTGAAGCCATATTCGCTCACCTTGATGATCTAGGAAATGGATCAATTCTTGAAGGGACATTCAATGGGATTGAAAACGGATATTTCGTTGGCGAAATCGCAGATGCAGCTTACAGGTTTGAACGTGAAGTGAACTCAGGAAGACGCATTATTGTTGGAGTAAATGAATTTACCGATGGTGATAATCCTGAGGACAGAAACCTCTTACGAATTGGTGCCGAGACTGAGGAATATCAGCTTAAGAGACTAAATGATGTCAAAACAAAAAGAAATCAAGAACACGTCAATAGTGCCCTCTCCGAAATAACTGCGGTGGCTTCAGACCCAACGCGCAATTTAATGCCTGCGATTATTGCAGCAGTAAAAACCTACGCCACCGAAGAAGAAATTGCCAACGCTATGGAAGTGGTTTTCGGAACATACGTTGAGAAGGCAATAGTTTAATAAAAGCGAAAGTGAAGGAGATCAAACATGGGTGACCATCAACAAAGGGTGATTTTAGCTAAATTAGGCTTAGATGGTCACGACCGCGGCATTAAAGTAGTAGCACGAATTTTACGTGATGCGGGCATGGAAGTTATCTATTTAGGTTTGCGTCAGACAACTGCAAGTATTATCGCAGCTGCAGAAGAAGAAGATGCAGATGCCATCGGTCTCTCAATGCATAATGCTGGCCACTTGACACTTGGACCCAAAATGGCGGAGGCGCTATCAGCGGCTGGACTAGATATCCCTTTAATCATCGGCGGAATCGTACCTGACGAGGACGTTGAGGAATTAATGAATGCTGGCATTGCTGCTGTTTTAGGGCCGGGCGCATCTGCAGAAGAAGTAGTAGCTACAGTTCAGGATGCAATTTCTGCACGTGATAAAGCGTGACTTCATCAAGCGATTTAGCAACAGATCTCTTCAAGAGTGCAGTCAAAGGAGAGCGACGTAGCCTAGGAAAACTCCTGACAGCTATCGAACGTGGTGGAGATCAAGCTGAAATTATTGCAGGCCTAGCGCATCAGGTATCAGGGAATACCCATGTGGTGGGAATCACTGGAGCACCAGGTTCTGGGAAATCAACCCTGACAGGTAGACTCTTAAAACTGTTCTCAGAAGCTGGCGATAAATTAGCTGTTCTAGCTGTTGACCCCTCTTCTCCACTCACCGGGGGGGCTATCCTTGGAGATCGGATACGAATGGATGATCTTGCAGGCGAGGAATCCTTCATTCGTTCCATGGCTACTCGTGGCCACTCCGGAGGACTTGCATTAGCTGTTCCAGCAGCTATTCAGCTCTTTGACGCCGTTGGGTATGAACCTGTAATCATCGAAACTGTGGGAGTTGGTCAAGTAGAAGTTGATGTTGCGGGTGCAGCAGATACTACGGTCGTTGTCGTTACACCAGGGATGGGGGACGCTGTACAGGCAAATAAGGCAGGCCTTCTTGAAGTTGCAGATATTTTTGTCGTTAATAAATCAGATCGGCCGGGGGCTAGTGACGCAAGGCGAGATTTGGAGTTGATGTTGGACTTAGGGCATGTTTCAGGGCTTGAGCAAATGACTGGTTACAGGCCTCCGATCATTATGGCAAATTCACTTGATGGCACAGGCGCTGATGAAGTTCTTGATGCCATTAAATCACATGCAGAATATCTTCGTAATTCTGGGAAAATACATATTCGCCGAAAGGAACGCCTAGTAATGGAAATCCAAAACAGAATCGAATTGCTGGTTGAGTCAACAGCGAGTGGCATCCTTAAATCTGAATTAGGAGCTAGCTCCATCACAAAAGTTTTAGATAGGAAAATCTCGCCAGCTGAAGCAGCGAAATCTATTGTTGGTTCAATTATCTCCAGCGAATAACCATCATTGATTGACAGGCACCGCTCGCCCACCTGACCGCACCACGACAGTTACACTCTCACCTTGGGGGAATTTCAAACGTACCTTTTTGTGATTGAGGCCCCATACCAAATAGTCGGAGCCACGTATCTGCCCAACCCAGTCAACATTTTCCTGTGGTTTAGGTTCTTCTAGAGCTAAGGTAAGAAATCCTAGAAAGTGAGCCTGATCATATACCTTTACCTGATGAACAGAACCGAAACCATATTGAATAGCCATATACGTAGCTTACGTTTAAAACTGTTGATCGTTTCACAAACCTTGGTCAACTACTACAAATCGCTAAGCTGAAATAATTATCTAAAACAAGTTGGGTATATCGAGGTCTGCATAGCATCATATAAGAAGAGCAGAATCTAGAAGAAAGATAGCGATGAGCGAATATTCTCCACCTCTTGACGATATGAAATTTGCACTCAGGGAGGTTGTTGATGTTGAGTCTTTATCTGAATTGCCGGCATTTAATGAAGTGGGGTTAGAAGCACTTGATTCGCTTCTCGACGAGGCAAGTCGATTTTTCAATGAAGTAATTTCGCCTACAAACCGAACGGGAGATCTCGAAGGGAGCTTGCTTAATAACGACGGCAGTGTCTCCACACCTACAGGATTTCGTGAAGCATACGCTCAGTATGTTGATGCCGGATGGGGTGCTATAAGTTTCGATCCGGAATATGGGGGTGGTGGCTTTCCTTGGCTTGTAGGCATAGCAATCACCGAAATGCTTACTGCTGCGAACATGGCCTTATCTCTCAACCCAATGCTTACTCAAGGTTCAATCCATGCGCTCACTGCACATGGAAGCCAAGAACAGAAGCTCGCATGGTTACCCAAATTAATTACTGGCGAATGGGCAGG
>DBHP01000028.1:15864-23499 GCA_002295705.1 Candidatus Neomicrothrix sp. UBA825
TACAAGAAGATGGAACCTACAAGATAACCGGGCAGAAAATATACATCACGTGGGGCGAGCATGATTTAACAGAGAACATAATCCACTTAGTTCTCGCCAGAACACCAGATGCCCCTCCAGGTACGAAAGGAATTAGCCTTTTCATCGTTCCAAAATTCATTATCAACGATGATGGAAGCATTGGAGAAGAGAACGACATCAAATGCCTATCCATCGAACATAAACTGGGAATTCACGCATCACCAACCTGTGTTCTCCAATTTGGAGATGATGGTGGGGCAACTGGATACATCGTTGGTGAAGAAAACTCTGGAATGCGGTACATGTTTACCATGATGAACCAAGCAAGGTTAGCAGTTGGATTAGAAGGCCTTGCTGTAGCAGATCGCGCTTATCAACAAGCTCTTGATTACGCTTTAGAAAGAATGCAGGGCAGAAGAGCAAATACTCCGAAAGGGGAATCCGTTCCCATAATTGATCATCCAGATGTCCGGCGGATGTTGATGACGATGAAAGCATATATCGAAGCAATGAGGTGCATGATATACCTAAATGCCAAATCTATTGATATAGCCCACCATCATCCCGATAAAGATGAGCGAACACGTGGTAATGAATTAACTGATCTTCTGACCCCGTTATCAAAGAGTTGGTGTACTGACCTTGGTAACGAACTCACCAGCCTAGGCATCCAAATCCATGGGGGTATGGGCTTCGTAGAAGAAACAGGCGCAGCACAACACTACAGAGATATTCGAATAGCTGGTATTTATGAAGGAACTAATGGGATACAAGCCATTGATCTAGTGGGCCGGAAACTATCAATGAGGAAAGGCGACGTCGTCCGTGAACTCCTTCTAGAAATTAATGAAACTGCATCGGAGCTTCACTCAGCGAACCTAGACGGAATAGGAAGACCACTCAAAGATGCTGTTCAAGACATGCAAGCAGCAACAGAGTGGCTTATTGAGAAAGGTGGCGCAAGTACCGACGATGGACTGGCCGGTGCTACTCCATATCTACGAATGTTCGGGACTACTGTCGGAGGTTGGCTTCTAGCAAAATCTGCTTTGCAGGCAAAAAAACAAATCAGCGAAGGCAACGATTCAGAGTTCCTTCAAGCAAAAATAGAAACAGCTACATTCTTTGCTGAGCAATTACTTCCCCAGGTCTCAGGATTACTTCCTGCTGCTGTCAGTGGCGCCCATTCGCTGTATGCAATAACACCAGAAAGGCTTCGAGACTGACATGAAAGGCGATCCTGAAATAACTATTCTCACTAATTCTGTGACATCAATTGCCGGACATTGGGATGAGGGAGATCCCTTCGTAGACGAAGCAGAAATCAAAGCTGTTCTTGGGTGGGAGATAAAGCCAGAAGGTTTATGCAAAGATGACGCTTGCATTCCTGTTCATCATGAGCAAAGTTTCAAACACCAAGAGCGCTACAACCTCCACACAGTAGCGCGCTTAACTGGTCGCCCGACTCTTATTTCTCAGGAATTGAAGACTATAACTATCGGTCAACCAGCTGGTCTTCGGTCCTCTGCTCTAAAGGATAAGATAGCGCCAGATTTTGTACTTCCAGATATTGGAGGAGTCGATCGAGCTTTCTCCGACTGGGCAGGGAAAAAAAGGCTTCTCGTTGCATTTTCTAGTTGGTGAGGTTGCGCATTTGACTTGCCAGGTTGGCAGGAACTTCATGAAGAATTACAAGAAGAGGGATTCACTGTCATAGCTGTTGCTATTGATGAGAATTTAGATTCAATTATTGAATTAGCAACCGGAGTGACTTACCCAGTCCTAATGGATAAGGATCATATACTCACTGAGCTATTCGCGATTAGTAATGTCCCCTCAGTTATATGGATTGATGAGGATGGAAAAATCTCTCGACCTGCAGCAAGCGAGTTTGGCACTGACACTTTCAGTGAAATAACTGGAATCAGTCGCGAAGCTCATATGCAGCAAGTTCGCGAATGGGTTAGAGATGAAACTTTGCCCGAAGATGCAAGTTTTGTAGTTCATGATCTATCCGATGAAGAAATTCAAGCCAGACTCCATTTCAGATTGGCAGCGCACTTGCGAAGAAACAACATGATTGCTGAATCTGAGAAACATTTTGATAACGCCATTAAGTTGGCTCCATTGGACTTTACAATATCTCGAGCGAGCATGCCTTTACGTGGCGGTGACCCATTTGGAGAGGAATTTTTTGAGCTATACCAAAAGTATCAAGATGCCGGCTCTCCATTTCATGGAATACCTCGAAAGCGCCAGACAAGTAAATAGCGTCAGCTATGCATACCTTCAACTGAAATCATTCGCTGACTAACTTCCACGAGTTGTCCCCCCTTCACCTCAAATGAAACAACTTTCTCCGCTTTATGAAGCCCTGAACGCATTTTCCCAGTGACTATATCAATAGCCGTACCCTCAATTACAGGTATCAGAGCGATTGCTCTAAAGCCCTTATCATTTTCAGGAGAAGGCCTTTTAGTTTCTGTAATCAGTTGCTTTGATTGCCAGACCCATTCTTGATCGACGCTGACAAAACGACACCGATGATTTCCTGCACTTTTTGAAACTAACGCTCCGGGGCAAACAAGAAATTTTCCTTCTATCCAGGGGTTAACTCCTAAGCCCGAGCGGTCAAAAGCAATTTCTAGGGCTTGCTTTATTATGGATTCGTGATCACCGGACCGTATCGCTCTTTGTAGGATTTCATGTTGCATTTCGCTATGTAGGGTTTGTAATTCAGTATCGGACAGTCCCTCTATGAAGAAAGACCACATAGCGCTTTCATTCATGGCATTATCTCGGCGGCTATCGTTTGATTCGCTATCCATTTCTACATTCTGCCATTAGCCTGTGCCATTTAATGACTTATAGTTGTTTTGATAGAGCTATTTTATCTGCAAGAAGTGAGAAAGGTATCAGATGGGACTTTGGCATCAGGATTGGGAAGAATACGGAGATTCACTCCAACTTGCTCTCGGAGGTGCTGGAGTCGCAGATTCGAGTTCCGAAGAGACAGGAGAATTAACAGCATTAGAGTATGTGCAACTAATGCGAGATACTCTTGCTGCCACGACTTTTGAGCTTGATGACGAAGCAGTTGATACAACTATTGAAGGGGTTTCCTGTAGGATCTTAAAACCTAAAGGCGAAATCAAAGGCGTATATCTTCATTTCCACGGTGGGGGTATGGTGGCTGGAGCGGCCTTCATGGGGGATGTAGAAAACAGGCATCTAGCAAATACATTTAATCTTGCGGTGATTTCAGTTGATTACCGGCTAGCACCTGAGCACCCATTTCCTGCAGCATTAGACGATAGTTATTCTGTTTTGAAATGGGTAGTTACCAATGCTTTGGAAGAGTTTGGAACCCGTTCAATTATTGTCGGGGGAGAATCTGCAGGAGCCTATCTTGCTTTGATGACATTAATAGAAGCAAGAGATTCTCTTGAGATGAATGAGGAGCAAGAGTTTATAGGAGCGAATCTCACGTTCGGGGTTTTTGACTGGGGTGGAACTCCATCGCAACTCGGAAGTCGCCCTTTCTCAAGTGACTTTGACGTCCTATCTCCGCAGATTATTAATTTCCTATCTTCCCAATATCTTCCAGACAAAAGCATTCAAGACCGAAGGAGTCCACAAATTTCTCCCATGTACGCAAATCTCTCTGGGTTACCAGATGCATTATTCTGTGTCGGAACAGCTGATCACCTTCTTGATGACACTCTTTTCATGGCGAATCGATGGAGAGCGGCAGGCAATGACTGTGAGCTCATTGTCTACCCCAGGGCTCCCCACGCTTTCACTATGTTCCCATCGCATTTCGTGGAGTTATTTTCTTCGCAGCGTGATGGCTGGTTCAAAAGAATTCTTACTGAATAAGCTAGCTAGGAGGAGGTCGAACTTCCGAGAAGCTTTTTACATTGCTCAGGGCAGGAAAGAACTTCCACCAAATAGCCACTGCCACTAGGGTTCCAAAGCCCCCGAATAAGATAGCTCCAACCAATCCGAATGCAGCGGCTGTCAGCCCTGATTCGACAGCCCCTAATTCATTGGATGCCCCGATAAAGACCCCTTCAACTGCGAGTACTCGACCTCGCATCTCCTCTGGAGTTGCTAGAGGAACAAGGCTCGCACGTATATAAACTGAAATCGCGTCAGCACCAGATATAACCATAAGTGCTAGAAATGCGATAACGAAACTCGTAGCTAACCCGAGAACTATGGTACCTATACCAAAAATTGCTACTGCTGACATCAAAGATCTACCAATATGTCTTTTCAAAGGTCTGATTGACAAGGTCACAGCCACCAGCGTTGCTCCGATACCGACAGCGGCTCTGAGCCAACCGAGGCCAACTGCGCCGACACCTAAACGATTTTCTGCTATCGCCGGGAGTAAAGCTACAGCTCCACCCAGAAGCACAGCAACTAGATCAAGGGAAATTGCTCCAAACAAAACAGGGCTCTTCCTAATGAACTTTAAACCTTCTTTTGCATCTCTATAAGCTTGTCTGCCACCTGTGGTTCCCAGCCGCCGAATTGTAGATGGGCCAACTGCTAGCAAAAGCAGATTAGCAACGCAGTAAGAAATAACAGCTGCTAGATATGGAAATGAAGGCCCAACTACAAATATGAAGCCAAAAAGTGCAGGTCCTACAATAATCCCAGTCTGGAAAGCCACTGACTTTAAAGCAACTACTCGCTCCACGACATCATCTGGGGCCCAATCAATAGGTAACGCGCGACTGGCAGGCATAGCAAAAGCTCTCCCAACACCAAAAAGTGCAATGAAAGCAAAAATAGGAAAAACGCTATCGGGATCCGAGGCGACATAGAGAAAAAGCAGAAGAGAAGTTACTGCTTGCGCGATTAGAGCAAGACTGAAGACTTTCCTCCTATCGAAACGGTCCGCAACAGGACCAGTGAAAGGGGAAAGTAATGCTACGGGTAAGAATTCAGCGAGTCCTAGTAAACCGAGATTCAATTCGCTCCCTGTCATATCGTAAACCTGTTTACCGACGATTGTGATCTGACCTACTGTAGCAAGAGCTGAAAAGAACGAGGCCGTCAAAAGAATCCGAACCTTTACCGGCACTTGACCTACCGGCTCTTCTCCTTGATTATCATTCATCTTCGAATTTCTTAGTCTGTAATATTTTCAGATTCACGCATAGCTGCAGCAAAGATTCCTTTACTCATCAGACTGCTCTCCTGAGATCTTCTTATGCGATATATTTCCGCACGGATACCATGAATCTCTTTATTGTCAGGCTCCGCTAATGCCGCAAACTCAATTAGATGACAGGACAACCTCAGGTCACCCTCCTCAGCTAGAAATTTTGCCCTATACGCAAGTTGTTTAGCGCCACCCGCCAAAACAGATAATTCCGTTGCTAGATCTACTCTCGGAGAAGGTTTCAACGATGCTGGATCAGCATCCCACCACCCCCCATACATACGCCATATATTTCGAACAACGAATTCAGGTTCATCGTAAAGTGGCTGAAGCCAAGGAAGACCAAGCATCTTCTGGTCAACTTTAACCATATGAACAATATCATTTAATTTGTATCCATCATTCATGAGTTCCAAAGTCTCAGCTAACAAGGTTTCGAGAACATGCGCAAGGTCACCTAGAACTCTGTTGATTCTTCCTGTCCCTTTAATTGGTAACCCATGTGCTGGAACGAGTAGCTCTGCTTCATAAGTCATCATTTCACGTAATGCATTTGCCCATTCAAGAGGGTACCGCTGCACCTTCTGCGGATTCCCTGCATTAGGAAAAACCCAGAGCACTAAATCACCAGTTACTAAAGTTTTAGTTTTTGGCACCCATGCCCAAGTATGATCGTCAGTCTCGCCCTTACCATGATTAAATTTAATATTGAGACCCCCAACTGATAACTTCATTTCGTCTTGGTACACAACATCCGGCCATGCCATGTCTTCAGGCACAAACGAAGCGGAGGGTGTCGTTAGTCCCATCCCATGACGTGGGGAAACTCCCCCGAACTGCCGTTGATTGATTATGGTATTCCAACCATCTGTTCGTTGGTATCTTTCCAACCGTTTAGGAACATTCTCATGCCCGAAAACGGTTGGGTTTTCAAAATTCCGAGTTTCAGCGTCGGCGATCAAAGCCCCTGACCCTCCGACATGATCTAAGTGCCCATGTGTATACACCAAGGAATGGACCCTATCTGTATCCCACTCTCGCAATGAATCAACAACTGCGACTCCGCTCTGCTTGCCGCTTGCATCAAATAGGACAAGCCCCTCTTCAGTTCTAAAAGCGACCATATGGCTGAACGATTCAACAATCGCTATATCATCCCCAAGCTCACTGAGTTTATTTGTAACTCTATTAGTGGGCTCGACAGTGGCACATTCATCAATTACCTTTGACGACAGCTCTATTGGGTCATCCGTGACGACCTTATTTAAGTCACGAGGTTTAGGATGCAATCCCACTGAACCTACTTCCTAGTGAAGGTTGCTTTACCTGGGCCATGATCAAGGAAGCTTTGGACTCCGATCAATCTATCTTCAGTCTCAAAACAATCTCCGAAAGCCTCAGCTTCAAGTTCAAGAGCTTCATCAAGTGGTAAAGCAAGTCCATCCATCATCACCCTTTTAATGAATTGGAGAGACTTGGGACCTCTCGCATATGATTTAGCCGCTTCTAATGCTTGAGGATAGCAATCATCATCAGCGAATACAGCTGATACCAAACCTATTTGCAATGCCTCGTCAGCCTTAACTTGGCGTCCGGAGTAGTTGATTTCTTTCGCTTTAGTAATACCTATCAGACGCGTCAATCTTTGAGTTCCCCCAGCCCCTGGCAAGATACCAAGCAGTACTTCAGGTTGCCCAAACACTGCACTTTCACCAGCAAATCGAAAATCAGTTGCCATCGCTAATTCACACCCTCCGCCCAATGCGTATCCGTTTACAGCACTGATCGTTATTTGAGGAAGATTTTCTAATGCCAGAAATGCACCATGTAACAATAGAGAAAATTCATGAGCTTCTTGTTTATTTTGCAATGTTGGAAACTCTTTTATATCTGCTCCCGCAGCAAATATTTTCGGACCACCCCAAACAACAACAGCACCAATATCTTGATTACTTGACAATTCCTCAGCTATTTCCTGCAACTCGGAAGCTAACTGCATGCTAATTGCGTTCATTGGTGGTCGCTCAATACGAATCGTTGCTACCCCTGATTCAATATCATTCTCTAGGTTAACAAATTCTCCCATTATGACTCCTCTGTAGTTTTGTGGGCACTGAGAGCATAGCCCAATAGGGCTTTACGAACATCATCTAAAAGTGAAAGCTATCTCGCATTTCCAAGGGGAGGTTTGTAGTTATTGAATCAACGCCATTCGCAAACAGTGCGGTAAATAAATCAGCATCATCAACCGTATAAACCCAGACTTCAAGACCTAACTTATGTATCTCTCTTATCATTTGTTTTGAAACATACCGATAATGCATGTTGATGGCGATAACTGATGACTCTTGACTCAGTGACCTAAAGCGGTACCTCGCATAGAGAGGACCAATAAACTTTAGTGCCACAAAAAGTTGATCAACCTTTGATAAATTCAC
>DBHP01000036.1:0-5795 GCA_002295705.1 Candidatus Neomicrothrix sp. UBA825
ATGCAAAAGCATGATTGGCCTCACTATCATTCCACTCAAGATGTTCTATTAAATTATTTCAATGATTGTGCAACAGAATTTGGAATACGCGACAACATCGTGTTCAACACAAGTGTCTCTTCAGTTACTTGGGATGAGGATTCAAGCACATGGTCACTAGATATTTTAACCTCAGGAGTAGAAGAAATCTTTAGCTGCCAAGCCGTTATAAGTGCTGTAGGTCAATTGAATCAACCCTCGTACCCTAAAATTCCCGGGATAGAAAGCTTTGAGGGAATTTCATGGCATTCAGCTCGTTGGAACCATGACTATGACTTGGAAGGGAAAAAAGTAGCTGTACTTGGAACTGGATGTAGCGCTGTCCAATTCATTCCTCGTGTAGCGGAGCAGGCAGAACAGACAACTATTTTTCAACGAACACCGAATTGGTTAATGCCCAGACCGCAATACCAACAAAGTTTACCGGAAAGTCTCATATGGTGTTTTACGCATATACCGAACTATCACAACTGGTTTCGATTACATCTGTTTTGGCGAAGCCATGAAGGCTTATTATCTCGTTTAGAAATTGATGAATCCTGGGAGGATCCAGGCGATAGCTCAATTAGTGCAGCAAATCATGAGTTAGGAGTACTTCTGCGAATGTACTTAGAGAGTGAATTCGCTGACCGGCCTGATCTTTTAGAGAAGGTGACTCCCAAATATACAATGGGTGCTAAACGATTCGTAATAGATGATGGGCTTTGGGCTAAGACCCTGCATGCTGACAACGTTGAGTTGTGCACTGACCCGATTGTGTCCATCTCTCCATCAGGAATCACTACAGACTCAGAAGGATTAAAAGATTTTGATGCCATAATCTATGGAACTGGATTTAAAGCAGCTGATTTTTTAACACCGATGACAATCACTGGTCGCAATGGGGTGAACTTACATGATCAATGGAATGGAGATGCACGAGCATATCTCGGTATCGTCGCCCCAAACTTTCCAAATTTCTTCTTCCTGTATGGCCCCAATACAAACATTGTTATCAACGGAAGCATCATCTACTTCTCGGAATGCGAGGTGCATTACATCACACAGTGCCTCAAACACATGCTTGAAAATCAACTGGCATCGATAGATATCAAACCTGATGTGCACGATAAATATAATGAACGTATCGATGCAGGAAACCGAAGAATGGCATGGGGCTTATCTGACGTGAATAGTTGGTATAAAAATGCGAGTGGCAGGACTGCACAAAACTGGCCGTTTTCTCTTCTAGAGTACTGGGAACAGACACGCGAAATAAATTCTGATGATTACAACGTCATCTAATATCAAAATTCATTTCCCACAAATAATTCCTCTATGATCGTTACTCATGAATGATGACTTTTTCTTAGACATATACGACTCTGGAGTTGGTTCCACTATTATTTTCACGCACGGCTGGACCGACAATAGAAATGCTTGGGACGGGGTTATTTCCAACTTAAACACGCAAGCCCGGTGTATAGCGTGGAGTATACGTGGGCATGGTGAGTCATTTGCTCCCCCTCCGGGACAGTACACGCGGGATCACACGTTGAGCGATCTCAAAGCAATAACTGAAAGATCCGAAGAGAAGGTTATTCTCGCTGGTCATTCGTTGGGAGGGTACCTCTCATTGGCTCACTCTCTTCTTTACCCTGAAGATGTTGAGGCCTTAATTCTTGTGGGAGCTGGTCCAGGGTTTAGAAAAAGGGAATCTATAGATCAGTGGAACAGTTCTGTAGTTGAAAGTGCGAAAAAACTAGATCTACCTGAAGGCTCTGAAGCAACTGCATTACATACAGATGCTTGGGTGATTGATTCCTTGAGCGAAATTAAGGTACCCACACTCGTTATTGTTGGCGAACATGACAAACGATTCAGAGTTTCAATGTCAGTTTTTGAAAAGTATTTAAATGTAAAATCTTCCGTAGTGGTTGAAGACGCTGGTCATTCTGTACACCGTAAAAAACCATTAGAGGTTGCGAATGCAATTAAGGATTTTCTTACGGAAATATCCTAATTGCTAAAGTGACGATGGTGAGGTAATCAGCTAGCGTCTCTAAAAACAGGAGGTATTTATGTCTGGTCCTTTGGACGGAATAAAAGTCATTGATATGTCTGCTGTGATCTCTGGACCAATGGCATGTCAGGTTTTATGTGATCAGGGCGCTGAGGTTATAAAAGTTGAACCTCTAGGTATGGGCGATATCACACGAATAGGTGGTTTTCGTGTTGGTGATATATCTGCGATGTATGCATCTGCTAATCGTGGCAAACGGTCAATAGGTCTAGATCTATCACAGGAGGATGGTATTGCTGTCCTGAAAGAAATGGTGAAGACAGCTGATGTTATTGTTCAGAACTTCCGCCCAGGTGCTGTTGATAGGATGGGAATTGGACCAGATACCTTGATGGAAATTAATCCAGACCTCATCTACGTCTCTATTTCAGGTTTCGGTCCTGATGGTCCTTATCGAGACTGGCGTGTGTATGACCCAATCGTGCAATCAGTTTCTGGCGTGGTATCAATACAACAAAGTCCTGATATTCCAATTCCCGATCTTGTTCGCACCATTGTGTGCGATAAGACAACTGCGTTAACTGCATCAAATGCAATAACAGCAGCATTATTCGCACGTGCATCAGGAAAATCAGATGGACAACATATTGAAATTCCTATGCTTGATTCAGCTATTTATTGGATGTGGCCGGATGTGTTTATGGGTCACACAATGTTCGGAAATGATGTAGAGCCTGGTCCATTGATTTATCAGATTTACCGCCTTCAACAAACTTCAGATGGACACCTGGTCTATTTCTATGCATCAGATAAGGAATTTGAAGGACTTTCAAGGGCTTTAGGTCATCCGGAGTGGATAGATGATGAACGATTCGCAACCGCTAAGCAAAGAATGGTTCCGGAGCACTTTGAAATTTTAGGTTCGTTACTACACAACGCATTTATTGGTTTTCCAACAATGGATATTATGGAACGTCTTCATGAGGAAGAAGTTCCTGCAGCTCAGGTAAATAGTGTGGATGATGTCTTTGATGATCCGCAGGTAGTCAATAATTCAATAATTCATGAATGGGTTCATCCTGATGCTGGTCTGATAAAAATGGCTAAACCACCTGTTAGGTGGGGAACAACTAAACCTGAGATCAAATGGTCTACCGATCACTTGGGTGAACACACTGAGGATCTGCTGTATGAATACGGTTTTGAAGATGGCGATATTGAGAGCTTAAAAGCAAAAGGTGTTATCGCTGATATCTAAAGGGTTTTTTATGAATCATCATCCGCTGATTCAATTTCCTCACGTTGTCCTTCTTTAAATTCCTTTTGAGCTTTTCCTAGCGAGCGTGCAAGGGATGGCAACTTTGCACCACCGAAGAGAACCAAAAGAATTACCAGTACGAGGATGAGTTCACCTGTCCCTATGCTTCCCATTATCTTTCCTTTCCACGTTAAGACGCCTATTTATACAATAACCGTGATTTGTCCGTATTTTCATATCAAATCAGGAAACTGCTGTACCTTGTTTACTTTTATGCGTGTCTTCCAGGATTTAATCGTCCGGTTGGGTCAAACTCTCTTTTTAAAGAATTAGTAATCTGAGTAACAGCAGGGGCTATTTCTCTTTTGCTTTGGGGTTTGTCAGCCCAGACATTCCCAACACCGATTGATGCCACAAAGTTGCCAGTATCTTTTCGGTTTATCCTGATTACATCTGCAGGAGCAATGGACCATCTGTACCGAGGCAACCCGGGAGCCCCTTCGACTTCTTCATAATTTCCTATTGATAAAAGCTTGTTTAATTGCTGCTCCACGTCAGGTTTATGCCCTTCCAGATGCACCCAAACTGTTTCGCCATCCCAAAGAATCGATGATGGTTTGTACGTATTTTCTAGAACACTATGTGGATCTTTTGATGCTGCAGTGAACCATCTACTAGTCGAAGGTATAGGGTTTGTTCGTATTGTGACTTCGGCGAATAGTCCTAGGGTTCCAAATGACCCGACCATCAACTTATGGAGATTAAATCCGCTGACATTTTTCACGACTGGGGCTCCGCTGGTGATGATTTTTCCATCTGCTGAAACGTAGCGAAGTTGGAGAACTGAATCGCGTATTCGTCCTTTCCCAAGCACACTGAGGTCATTTTCTCCAACTGCTATTGCTCCTCCAATTGTTCCGCCCCTCTCAGGAAGACAGGTACGCTGTCCGAATTGTCCCAATTCTTTATGTAATTCAGCAACGGTAGTGCCTGTGAGTGCAGTGACTGTCATTTCCTCGGGCTTAGCAGAAAGAATACCTTCAGGTGCCTTTACGAACCTCGTGTCTTTTTGGGGAAATCCATTCAGGTTCCATCTCGTCTTTCCTCCCTCGACGGCAACAGGTCCTTCAATGCCAATTTCTGAACAAAAAGTTTCAACACTTTTGTTTATTAGGTCCCCCATTTTCAAACCCAAGTTCCTTCAGGTATTTTGTTCAAAGTTTGAATATCGGCACATGAGTGACCAGAAGGTAGAATTTTTCCTGGATTGATCCGGCATTGAGGGTCAAAGGAACTGCGAAGCTTATTTTGGTGTTCTAAGTCCTCATCAGAGAATAATTGTTGCATGAATTCTTGCTTTTCTATTCCTATTCCATGTTCACCAGATAAAACTCCCCCTGCTTCAAGAGATATTTTTATAATTTCTGCAGCTACTTCATGAACGCGTTCTAAAATTCCTTCTTCGCTTGCGTCAAATACGAGTAATGGGTGAAGGTTTCCATCACCGGCATGGAATACGTTCATGATCGTAAGATTATTCTCTTCAGCAAGGGCGTTTACCTTATCCAGCACGTCGGCAAGTTCCGATCGTGGTACAACTGTGTCGTGCAAATAATAGTTAGGGGCTAGATAGGTGCTTGCACCAAACGCTGATTTTCTTCCTTTCCAAAGAGCATCTCGTTGGTAAGAGGTTTGTGCAATTTTTATGTCGCTAGCACCGTGATTCTCAGCTATTTCGCCAATCCGAAGAGCTTCTATCTCTACTCCATCAGGTAATCCCTCAACCTCTACCAAGAGTACGGCTCCAGCATCAGTTGGGTAACCCGATGGAATATGTTTTTCTATGACTTCTATTGTCTTTTGATCCATAGCTTCCATTGCAGCTGGGACAATACCATCAGCAATAATTGCGCTTACAGTTTCAGCAGCCTTTCTCATAGAGGGAAAAGAAATAAGAAGGGTTTGCACATCATCAGGATTTGCGGTCAAACGCACTGCAATTTTTGTTGTTATTCCCAACGTTCCTTCACTGCCAATAAATGCACCACGAAGATCTAACCCAGCTGGCTCTGCATCTAATCCACCAAAAGTTGTGATATCTCCATTTGGAAGTACAACTTCTAACGCCAAAACATGGGTGTCAGTCACTCCGTCAGCCAAACAATGAGGGCCTCCGGAATTGTTTGCCACATTTCCTCCAAGAGTACATATCTGTTGACTTGAGGGGTCTGGGGCATAGTGAAAACCAAAAGGCTTAAGATAGTCGCTTAGCTCAAGGTTGATAACTCCTGGTTCAACCCATGCGATTCTGTTATTGATATCTACTTCGAGTATGTTATTCATTTTTGTCATAGCTATGACAATTGGAGCTCCTAGTGGGATTGCGCCTCCAGCGAGACCGCTTCCGGCCCCACGTGGTATGACATGTCTGTCATGTTTCTCTGCAATTTTCATGATGGCTTGTACCTCTCCGGTTGATAACGGAAAGCAAACTGG
>DBHP01000036.1:6181-9377 GCA_002295705.1 Candidatus Neomicrothrix sp. UBA825
TTCTCTAAAACACGATCAAGCTCAAGTGCTTTCTGAAGGTCAGCCACCAGAGGGTCATCAGAGAGATGTTTCGATTCTCTGTATTCATTTACTCTCTTTTGAATTCGTTTGATGTAATCCATGTTAGCTTCATCGTATCGTTGGCTGTTTGAGTTGATGGTGAGCAAAAGTGGTGATGTTTTGATTTTCCTAGCTTGTCCTGAAATGCTGTCCTAGATAGGAGGGTTTATGAATATACCTAAAGGTTTGTCAGAGGTAACGGCTGATTGGTTGGAGTCGGTGCTTCAGTTATCTGAAAAGTTCAACGGTGTAGAGATTGAGGATTTATCCTGCGACAATATCGGGGAGGGTACTGGAATCTTTGGAGAAATTGGCTTGCTTACTATTTCGTGGGCTTCTGAAGGTGATCTGCCAATGTCTATGGTTGTGAAATTGCCGTGCACTGAGCCTGAAAATCTTGCAGTAGCGCAGGCGCTTGGTATTTATGCCCGAGAGGTTTCTTTTTATCAAAGTGTTGGTAAGTCATCTTCTTTACGTATTCCAGAGTGTTTCTATTCACAGCTAGATGACGATGGAAGTTTTGTTTTACTCATAGAGGACTTATCAGCTGACTTTTCTGTCGGTGATCAGGTCGTCGGAGCTACGAACGAACAGGTTGAATGCGTGATTGATGCTTTAAGTGATTTTCATGCACAGTGGTGGGAAAGTCCCGAGCTTGAAATGTTAGATTGGCTTCCTGTCCCTAATGATCCTGCTTATATGGCTACTGTTCCTGGTATTTTTCGCGCAGGGCTTCCAGTTCTTCAAGAAGAGTGGTCTGATCGTGTGATGGCAGAAAGTATTGAAGTGGCAGCGCTTTTAGACCCTAGGTTTGAGGAAATCATGGAAATGTTCTCTGAGCGACCTCATACTTTTGCCCATGCGGATACTCGATTGGATAACATATTTTTTTCAAAAGGTGGTTCTAATGAAGTTGCTTTTATTGACTTTCAATTGTGTCTACGAGGGAAAGGAGTTAATGATCTTGCGTACATTATTGGGAATAGTGTGCCGAGAGAAATAGCTGAAGCTAACTGGGAGTCGTATATCAAACGGTGGCTGAATGGTCTTTCAAAGCATGGCATTGAATATAGTTTGGAGGATGCAATTCGTGGATATAGACAAGCAGTTTTGTATTACACAGTTGGAGCCATGTCATTGATTGCTTCGTTTGATACTGGGAATGAGCGTGGAGCAGCGATGGCGGAAGCATATGTCACGAGAATTTTTAATCATGTTGTTGATACGGGTGCTCGAGTCGTTCTTGAGGATTAATTTCGCTCTTTACGTATACTTTCCCTACTTTCGTTTTCCCAATTTCAACAATTGCTCCTGCTTTCCTGAAACAGTAAGCCATCTGTTGAGCACTACTTCGTGAAATCTTCCCACTGCTTGATATGTCTGCCGTAGTAAATTCATTAGGAAGCCCATCAGGTAAGAGATCCATAAAATCTTTCAGGTGATGGAAATGATATGTTTCATGTATTGAAATTAGCTGAGTGTTGATTGTCCTATATCCGCCTCTGTTTCGTCTTAGTTGTTTTTCATACTTTTGAACTTTATTAACACTGACTAGTACAGCTTCAAAAGAGAGATTGGGGTGTTGAAGTAAGTCTGGGATTGACACTAGTTCGCTAAAAATAGTGAACAGATCTCCTCGCTTTGGTGATTTTCTAGGTGCTTTGTCAGGCTTCAATAAGGTTGTATGTATCGAGATCGGATACACGATAGTGATTTTGTAGGTATCTAGTAGAGCATTAAGTTTTTTTCTCATTGAGGCGAAAGACGTTGTTTGGATTTCGATAATGCTATTTTGATTATTCTTCACTCTTAACAAGTCAACAACAAACCCATTAAGAGGGGCTTCAGATATATCTCCTGGTTCCGAATAGTGTTGTTTGAGGGCAGCATGAAGTGATCCTTCATTCAGCGTTCCGATATGTGGTTGCTCTGGTTGTGTTTCGTTTGACATCTTTTGATGATTTGTTATTTCTCTGGCAATCTTAAAACGAACCTGGTTGGTGCGTAGCATGGCAAAGAAAAAAGCAACATTCATTCCTCAAGAAGGTAGTGATTTTACGGCAGATTGGTTCACAGATATATTTCAAGAGCAGTATGGAGCTGCTGTTTTAGATGTATCACGACAAGTTATTGGAACGGGTGTCGGATTTGTGGGTGAAATACATCGATGTTCTCTAATGTGGGATGCGAATAGAGATGATCTTCCAACCTCAGTTATTGTTAAGGTTCCTTCAAAACTTCCATTAAATCGTAGCTTAGGTGAAGGTTTGCAACTTTATGAACGAGAGGTTATTGCCTATCAGAAGCTTTCACCAAGTATGGGTTTACCCATGCCGAAAGTTCTCTACAGTGCAATGGATGATGACCCGACGCCGTGGTTAGATTCCATTATTACTTTTCTCTTTTCTCGCCTTCCACTTGGTGGGGTGAGTTGGCTCACTGTGAAATTTCTTCAATTAGCTTCAAAAAATCCTAAGCTTCGTCGATATGTGTTGGTGCTTGAAGATATTTCAGATGCTAGGCCTCCTAGCCAGGTGGAAGGTGGTTCGCTTGATGATGCCTTAATTTCTTTAGCAACACTCGCTAAATTTCATTCGCATCATTGGATGAGTGAAAAGTCGATAGCAGTGTCTGATCGTATATGGCCCCTTGATCGGTTACCAAAAGTTATTCAAGCTAGTTATGCGAGAAATCGCGAGGAGTTTTTTGAAAGATTTGGGGAGCTCGTGGGGGAAGAGAAGATGCAAATTATAGATGATGCTCAGGATCGTCTAGAAGACTTATTAACACCATTAACTCGGGATCCATGGACGCTACTTCATGGCGATTACAGACTTGATAATATTATGTTTCGCCCTAATAGTGAGATAGTTGTTATTGACTATCAGCTTCTTTGTAAGGGTCGTCCCGGTTGGGATGTCGCGTATTTTATTACGACAGCACTATCAGCTGATCATAAAAGTGAAGAAGAGACAATGCTTAAGCACTACCATCAGACTCTTTTACTTGCAGGTATAACTAATTATTCATATGAAGAACTGGTAGATGATGTTGAGTTAACGAAATTACTGTTGGCACATCGATTGGTCGGAAGCAGAGATGCTTTTGATACAGAGCTTCAAAATAGTGATGAAAC
>DBHP01000036.1:9796-10614 GCA_002295705.1 Candidatus Neomicrothrix sp. UBA825
TATTCCGGATTAAGGTCATACCCAACATAATGTCTATTGGCAGATTTAGCTGCTATTGCGGTAGTTCCTGATCCACAGAATGGGTCAACAATTAGATCCCCTTCGTATGAGTAAAGTTGGATGAGTCGTTTTGGAAGTTCTATAGGAAAGGGTGCGGGATGCCCGATTTTTTTTGCCGATTCGGGCCGAAATCTCCAGGTATCTATCGTCCATGATAAAAAGTCTTCTTTTTGAATAGAATCGATATGCGGTAAACCACGAGAGGCTCGTTGTTTTTTTGTTAAAGATCTATCGAATCGTAATTTGCTCGCGACGATAACGCGCTCGGTTACATCACGCAGGACTGGATTAGATGCAGATTGAAAAGATCCCCATGCGCAACTTCCGGATGCTCCCTCAGCTTTGACCCAAATAATTTCCCCGCGTAATAGAAATCCTATGTCTTCTTGAAGAATTCTGATGATGTCAGCACTGAGTGATCGATAGGGTTTCCTACCTAGGTTGGCGACATTAATAGCTATTCTTCCTCCGGGCTCAAGGATTCTCCAACATTCTGTGAACACCGATCTGAGCATTTGTAGATATTCAATGTAATTCGCGGGAATTCCTTCCTTTTCTATGTCAACTTCGTAGTCTTTTCCTACGAAATATGGTGGCGAAGTTACGACAAGAGCTGTGGAGTTAGCGTTGATCTCCCCCATATTTGATGAATCACCAACATAAAGTTGATCTGTTGTTACGGGTGTTGATGGCTCAGTTATTTTGTCTTGTTGAATAGGTGGGAATCTTTTGTAGAAAGGATCTGAATTGTGGCTTTC
>DBHP01000115.1 GCA_002295705.1 Candidatus Neomicrothrix sp. UBA825
AACGTTTACAAGAGATCATTGTTGAGAAAATAAAGGAGCATCGGAATGCTCTATGATGAAACGCAACGACTGTTACAAATGTATTTCCTTCTCGAATACTGGGGAAATGAATATAAAAGATTTCGAGTGGATTTGAGACAACGTTTAGAACTCCCATTTGTGGACGCACTCGAAAACCCCTCAGTAATTACTGGGCTTACTTATCAGGAACGAAGAGAGCGATTTGGCAAGAAAGGACAAAAACTAAAGAAAGATGCCATTGTATACAAGTTTCCAAACCAGAATCTTGATAATAGCGATGGCTGGAATAAGGGTGATTCTGTCCACTTTGTTACGCTCGACAATGAAATCAAACAAATAGGTGTCGCAGATCTTGACATTGCAGAATCCTCAATCTCTTTCATCGAGAACGATGTACTGCTCAATTCAAACCCAAATGTTGTTACCTCTGGTAAATACGTTGGTCCAGGCGCAAAGGAACACCGTTTATTTGAACTAATTGAAAATATTGTTGCAGATGTCAGCAACAATAGTGTGGCTCAATCTATTCTCGCAGGAGATAAACCAAGATATTTATCTGTCAAAGAAAATGAAACTAAGGGCAGCAATCTTGAAGAAGTTAAGGAAGCCGTCCTAGATCTTGATAACTCATATTTAGCGATTCAAGGCCCTCCAGGAACTGGAAAAACTTGGACTGGATCACGTCTGATAGCCTTCCTTTTATCGGAGGGGAAAAGGGTAGGGATAACAGCTCAAAGCTGGGCAGCAATAGATAATCTCCTGAGAAAAACAATTGAATTTATTGATAGCCAAAAGGCATCATCTGTTAGAGCTGCCAGGCTCTATAGTGAAAAGCCAACAGAAATAATTGAAAGCAATTCTGTAGAGTACCTTGAAAATAAAAAAGCTAACTTGTTCGAAGAATACAATCTTGTCGCAAGCACCACTTGGTTCTATGCCAAAGAAGGATTTGAAGGTAGCACCACTTTTGACTATCTGATTATAGATGAAGCAGGACAGCTTTCTTTAGCGGACACTCTCGCCATATCATCTAGTACTAAGAACATCGTTTTGCTTGGGGACCCTCAGCAGTTGCCCCAGGTAAATATTGCATCACACCAAGCCGGATCCGGATCTAGCGTGTTAGAGCATGTCCTAGCTGGAGAGGCAACAATCAACCCAGAGTTTGGTTTTTTACTTAACACAACTTTCCGCATGACCTCAGAAATCTGCGAATTCATCTCCGAAGAATTTTATGAAGAGAAACTTAACTCGCACGATATCTGTAATCGTCGAAACTTAGGCAAAGAGGACAAAGGATTACGCTGGGTTCCCGTTCAACACCATGAAGATAGGGTCAGCCACTCTATCGAAGAAGCTAAAATGATCCTAACGATAGTCAAACATCATTTAGGGAAAACAATCGTCGGTATTGATCCTCAAACGAATACAGAAGTTGTTAGGGTTATCAGCCCCTCAGATTTTAAAATTGTTACTCCTTACAACGCACAAAAGTTCTTGATACGTAACACTCTCTATCAAGGAGGGATAGCCGAGATCGATGAATTAGCCGCAAGTGAGATGGTAGGAACCGTAGATAAGTTTCAAGGGCAAGAAGCGCCCATCGTTATCTATTCTTTGACAACGTCGCACAAGGAATTAATTCCAGCGGGAAGAGGGGAATTTATTTTTCTACCTAACAGATTAAATGTTGCGGTAAGCAGAGCTCAATGTCTTGCATATCTAGTGGGGTCTGAGGAATTGATAAATGCGCGAGCCAAGAGCATTGAAGAAATGACTTTCCTGAACCACTTTTGCCGTTTCGTTGACGATGCCTCAACGGACTGGAAGCCAACTGATGCACTCAGCCAAAGCTGAAATAATTGGTTGCTAAAATTCATTACTCTTAATAGCGTCGAGACATTAAACTCGGTCTTTCACCGGTTTCGCTTTGCGCCAATGAGTACTACAACCAGAACTGCTGGATCGCTAGTTCTATTTCTCCAAGCGTGACGAGTCCCATTCTGGACGACTGTATCGCCGGGCTTAAGAGTTACTTCAGCTCCATCATCAAGCTCAAGAACAACTTCACCGGAAATGACGAATTCGTAATCAACCGTGTCAGTTGTGTGCATTCCGGGGTTATCTGTTTCGAGATGCTCTGCCATTCCAGGTAATTTTTCTTCTACCTCAGCTATAGCGGCTTCAATATCGAAATTCTCCGGCATCATTGAAGCTTCAGTGTCCGGTTGGACGGTAAAAATTCCAAACCGATAACCTCCTAGAGGAGGGAAGTATGTTGTGTGCGGTGGGCGATTGCCATCGTCTGGGAATGTAGGAATTTCATCTGCACCCCAAAGTTGAAAGAACTCAGCTCCGGGGAGTAAGGATAAGGTTGTGGGTTCCACAATCTCATCGCTGGCAAATATAGCTTTCCCATCATCGTTGTGTCCGGTAACTACTCTTCTGACACCCATAATTAGCCTTTCTCATAATTTATTGATGAAACGTTAACCTAATTTTTAAAGATATGCGATTACGGGAAACAAATGACTTCATATAGTCTTGTAAAGGGGGAACATGTCAGAGGAGAAGAGGGATACTGCCGCACTGGAGGATTTGTCTTTGCCTGCCCCGAGGTGGGATAACCCGTCGGTTTCAGTGCATCCATTGAATGGCGAAAGGTACACCTCTAAGGAGTTCTTCCAAAAAGAATTTGACACTGTTTGGGCAAAGTCATGGCTTTTGCTTGGGCGAGAGTCGGAAATACCTACACCGAAAACCTACCAAGTTGAGAACGTAGGGCCGGAATCAATTCTGATGGTACGGCAGGACGACTACTCTGTGCGGGCTTTCTTTAATGTCTGTCAGCATCGTGGGTCAAGGTTGACGTTTTCGCGTGATGGCGAGACGGACTCGTTTACCTGCCCGTATCACGGCTGGGAATATGCCACTGATGGGCAACTAATTAAAGCACAGGACCCTGAAGATTTTCCTCGAAACCCATGTGAGTATGTCACACTCGTTGAACTGAAATGTGAACTATTTGCCGGTTTCGTGTGGGTCAATATGGATACGAACTGCGAATCACTGCGTGATTTTTTAGGCCCTGTGTGGGAGGACTGGGAGCGTTATCAGCCAGATGATTGGCAACGCTTTACAGCTATGAGCGTCAACGTTCCATGTAATTGGAAGGTTCTTCAAGATAACTTTTGCGAGTCATATCACCTACCAACTGTGCACCCTCAACTACGAGAATCACATGAAGAGAGTTACCAAAAGACATCCTTTGATATCTGTAGCGAGGGGCACAGCAGAATGATTATGCTTGGGGCCACACCGTCTGAAACACAATACGGCCCGGAACCACCACTCACGGAGGGACTCACTGAGCGTTTGAAACTATGGGATCTTGATCCTGCAGACTTTGCGGATCGCGCACTTGAAGCACGGAAAGCACTTCAGCAACAAATGCGAAGAGTAGGACCTGAACGAGGGCATACGCATTATGAAAATCTGCGGGACGAGCAATTAACGGACGCGCACATGTATAACATTTTCCCTAATTGTTCCTTGACATTTGGTGCTGATGGGGTCCTGCTGCAACGCATGACACCGAATCCTACCGATCCTGAACAGTGCGTGTTTGACCATTGGTACTATGCTTTCACTCCACCCAAAGGCGAAGAGCTTCTGCGTGCGCAGACAAATGTTCGTGTTGACGCAAAAGGAGCTGAACAAGAATTTTTTGACTATGGGGACCGACCTATGGGCATCATTCCTGATCAAGACGTGGCCATCACTACAGGTCAACAACTTGGGTTACGGTCAAGGGGCTTTCAGAGAGCTACGGCAGCAGGACAGGAAGACAGAATAAGTTGGCTGCATTCAATCATTGACGAGTACATGAATGGGCATCGACCATAGGAGGAGTTATGCAAGATAAATGGTTTACGGATCATCCGCCAAGTGAACGGTATCCGCACTATACAAGAGCTAATGCTGGTGAAGTTCTCCCCACACCTGCTAGTCCGTTGGGGCAGACGTATGGATTTGATAACGCAATAGGGCACGGTTTCCAAGAGGCTTCCATAGTCATGGGCGCTTATGAAGAGGACGATTACCGTGATGGAAAACCCGAAATGGTAACATTTTTCGGTGGATATTTCTATATCAACATGTCATGCGTTCGAATTCAGGCTGTCCGCAATCCGGCTATTACAGTTGATCAATTGGATTTGGCTTTTTTCGGAGACCGCCCCGATACACCTCCATATAAGCCCCATCCCAAAGATGAAAAGCCACACCTTCAAGAAAAGATAGACGCCCATATGCAGTTCGTCTTATCGACATCACATTGGCCGGAACTTGAAGAAGAGAAAGAACGCGCTGCACAGATTCGCGCAGACCGCCCCGACCTAGCATCGTTAACTGATGATGAACTTGTGGCGCATCTTCGTAAATTGCATCCATACATTCGTGACTTCACGACGAATCAAATGGTTGCCGCCACATCTAGCGGAATACCACCGGGAATGTTAGGTGCAGTAGCGGAAGCAATTGGTGACCCCACAATGCCGATGCGGGTTCTTGCAGGATTGGGCGACGTGGATTCTGCCGCACCATCATTTGCTTTATGGGAGCTGTCCAGAGCGATCAGAGATGATGAAGAACTTTCAGCGTTCTTTGACGATGGGATAGACGGGCTGCTTGATCGGCTTAAGACGCTTGACTCATCAAACGCTCAACAGTTCAGAGATGGCTTTGATAAATTCTTATATGAGTATGGCTCCAGAGGGCCTAATGAATGGGAACTCAGCGCCCAAACTTGGGAGACCGACCCATCTATACCTCTGCGCACCTTGGATCAAGTTCGCAAACAACCCGACGCAAAGAATCCCCAATACGGTGCCGACAGTGCAAGCGAAGACCGTCAACATGTTGTTGAAGAAGTTCGAAGCAAATTAGCTGAGCTTGGAAACGACGAACTTGTTGGTGTTTTCGAAGGCGCTCTAGTAGGTGCAAATCAAATGGTTTTTCGCGAGAGAGCAAAAACAAGTCTGGTGCGTGTGCTCCACGAAAGCAGAATGGCAATTCGGGAATTAGGTAAACGTCACGCAGAGTCAGGAACAGTAAGCGACCCCGAACATATCTTTATGCTTCTTGATGAGGAATTAGACTCGTTCGTAGCTGACCCATCAAATTATTCCGCACTCCTTTACGATCGGTACGAGAATTGGTTGAAACTTTGGCACCTGACTCCACCATTCTTTCTCCGTGATGGAATAATCCCACCTCTCACAGAATGGGAAACGAGCACACCTACAACCCAAAGTAATCTTACTGAAGGCGCTGTGCTTGCTGGTACAGCTGGTTGCCCAGGCGTAGTGACAGGGAGAGCACGTATTGTTCGAGACCCCACGGTTCCGCCAGATTTGGAACCTGGCGACATCATGGTGGCACCATTAACTGACCCAGCTTGGACGCCGTTATTTCTCGCTGTTGATGGTGTTGTTGTTAACGTTGGGGGGCAAGTAAGCCACGCAGTAATCGTCAGCAGGGAAATGGGTATTCCATGTGTGGTATCCGTCCCTGACGCAACAGAACAGATTCAAGATGGCGCAACGATCACAGTTGACGGAACAAACGGGAACGTTACGCTTATTAGGAACCCCTGATGGGTTACGCCCACGCTCACAGGTGGACTAACCCGACACTGCGCCATACACCAATCAACGGTGAAAGATACACAGCCCCTGAGTTTATGGAACAAGAATGGGACCATATTTGGAGCAAAGTATGGTTACTCGTCGCTTGGGCAACTGACATAGAAACCCCAGGTGACTATACGCTAGAGGATATAGGA
>DBHP01000087.1:0-6855 GCA_002295705.1 Candidatus Neomicrothrix sp. UBA825
TCATACCCGTCGGTATGAAACTCGTGTCTACAGATTGAATGAATCAGAAATGCTGGTGCGAGGAGCGATATCGGATACCAAACCGCCAGGACTCTATGTTCTTGATGACCCAGAGGAACTCGAAATACACCAAATGCAGATCGAAATGAGAGTAAAAGTGCCCGAACTTGAAATCACGTCTGTACAGGCTGGATTTGAAACACATCCGCATACGTCATGTCCACGTATCCTTGATCATTACAGCAATTTGGTTGGGTTAAGTATTGCAAGAGGCTTCACCCACAAAGTACGTGAACTATTTGGCGGACCGAGGGGATGCACACATATAACAGCATTACTACAAGCAATGGCTCCTGTCGTGGTGCAGGCAACTTGGTCCATGGCTGTGCGCAAAAGACGAGATGACGGTGTCGCACCTGGGGCAGTGGATAAAAATCGTGAAAAGATGCTCGCTGGAAATATCAATACCTGTCACGTATGGGCTGAAGACGGAGAACATCTGCAGGAAGTCCTAGCAGGTAAATCTCCTGAACCACCACTTCAAGTCACTGAGCGACTTATTCAACTTGGGCGCAAACCTGAGGAGTGGCGAGTGTTTTAGTTAAACGACCATTTTCCATTTTCATCAAAATGGAGTTCGCTTAATTCGCCTTCACGTATTTCGCGATCAGTTCCCAACGCAACAGAAACTTTCTGATAATTCCACTTCATCACATCTAACGTCAACTCAATCAACTGATCGTCACTGAAGAACGACCGCAGTTCCACTAGTAATTCTTCTGTGATTGCGTTTGGCTGTGTCATTAATTGAGTAGCAAAGGCTACAGCTACCTCGTGGTGGGGGTCCATACCGTTCCCGTTATGTAACGCTTTTTGGGCAGTTTCCTCATCTAAACCATGTTCTCTAGCAACTGCTAGACGCAGAGAACGTCACGTATGGCAATCGTGGTGCTCAGCGCAACGCAAACGAACCATCTCAGTCGTAACTGGATCAACCAAATCCAACTGGACTACTTCCTCTTGCCATCGCGACAGCGCTTCACGAAACAAAGCATTAAAAGATGAGGATTCAACTCGTTGCGTTCGCATCATATACCAGTGCTTCCAATGAGCTTTCTCCAGACAAGCAATAACCGGATACGTTGCTCCACGACCAATAACGCATTCACAAATGTCACAAACCCCTCCTCACCAAGATGCTCGCTGACAGCACTAGCAGACTCATCAGGGATAGAAGAAACATCAATAATGAACTCCTCAGAAAATCGTAAACAAGATTTTTCCACATCTGTAAAGATTTTTGATGAAGACCATTGCGTAATCGCGTCAGCTTTGCTGGGATCAAGGTATTGTTTCGCAGACGCTACTTCTTCATCACATCCTAAAATCATTGCAACACGTAACTTACACAGACTCAACAATTCTTTACCAACTACATCCCATGCAAGGTCATGAATATTTGCTAATTCTTTTTTCACACCGGCGCGCTCACCCAAAACCTCATTAAAGAATTGTGACGTTGAATGTGTCATACCTACACAATAGGCGCATGCACAAAGAAACTTCATATCCCTTTTGGAAGATCATCTAACCTGATGCCAACATACACAAAGGAGGAAGCATGGAACCACTAATCAGATACCCAATCGTGCAACATGCATGGTTTGTTAACGACATCGAAGAAGCGTGCAAAAAATGGAACAGAGTCACAGGAGCAGGGCCATTCTTCGTAACAAAAGGACACTGGGGTGACCGCCATCTATACCGAGGTGAAGAAATGACAGTGCCCTTAGATTACGGATTCGGCTATCACGGCGACACCCACGTTCAGTTCATTCAACAAAACGATGAAGGCCCATCAATCTACAGAGACATGTTCCAAGCAGGCGAAGAAGGCTTCCACCACATCGGCATGCTCGTCCCCGACGACGACATCGAAAAAGAAGGCGAAAAATATGAGGCCGCAGGCTTCCCAGTTGCTTCATCACTCTGGTCAGTCGCAAACGTCATCTACGTTGACACACGCGAAGCAATCGGATGTTTCCTCGAACTCCATGGTGACAATCCGGGTATCAGAGATGTCTTTGCTGGGTGGAAAAGAGCAGCTGATGAATGGGATGGCACAACTGACCTTATAAGAGGAAATAGAGCCTAGAAACTATCACAGCTATGTCTACGGTACGGTAGATGTATGGTTTGGTGGGAAGCAATATTGCTCTTTTGCGGTGGCTGGGCTGCAGGAATAGTCAATGCAATGGCCGGCGGCGGCTCATCTCTAACCGTGCCATTACTGGTTCTCGCTGGTGTACCTGGAAATTTTGCCAATGGATCTAACCGTTTAGGAATCTTTGTCTCAAACGGTACGACTATTCTGTCTTTTCATCGTCAAGGAGTGACTGCGTATAAAGAAGCGATTCCTTTCCTCTTTCCAGTCGTTATTGGGTCCTTAATCGGCTCTATAGCGATAAGTCAGATAACTGATCGCGCCTTTGAAACAATTTTCGGTATTTTGATGCTCCCAATTATTTTCCTTTCACTACGTGAACCCAAAACGGCTGAACCAACTAGCCAGTACTCAAAAACTGTTATCTTCATCGTCTTTCTTTTCATCGGAATATATGCTGGTGCGATTCAAATGGGAGTGGGACTTGTCCTGCTTGCATTCCTGACTAGATCAGGTTTACCCCTTATGAAAGCAAATATTGTGAAGGTTCTCGTCACGCTCGCTGTGACAGTGTCCGCTTTGCCTGTGTTTATTATTCAGGGAAAGGTGAGGTGGTGGCCGGCGATCATTCTTACGATTGGACTCTCGCTTGGTGGTTGGGTAGGAGCCCGTATAGCCGTGAAAGGTGGGGAGCGGGTAATACGAATTTTCATGATTGTTGCTGCAATAGGGTTAACGGGCAAGCTACTTGGAGTGTACGGATGATGCGGGAACGCTATTGGTCTACTGACAGCACATGTGGCAGAATCTGACCATGTCTATAGATGTTGCAGTAGTTGGATCATGCAATCTTGATCTTGTAGTCAATGTTGACGCCATTCCTCTGGTAGGGCAAACAGTCTTGGGTGGAGACCTCGCACAGATTCCTGGTGGGAAAGGCGCTAACCAAGCAGTAGCAACATCACGCTTAGGGTATTCGGCAGCGTTTATTGGACGCATTGGAGGTGACGACAACGGAAAATTCCTGAAACAGTGCTTACGAGAAGATAATGTCGATACTTCATTTTTGTTTGAGACAGAAGACGTGCCTTCAGGAATAGCCATGATTGCGGTTCAAGCAGATGGCGATAATTCCATCGTCGTCAGCCCAGGAGCTAACGCGCGACTCACACCTGAAGATTTAGAGAACATTCCATTTCTTGACACTGCAACCGTCGTTCTCACACAATCTGAGATACCGATAGAGACAGTTGTAGCAACTGGTAGAAGCGCATCAGGAACCTTTGTGTGGAACCCCGCTCCTGCCCCAGAGGAAATAGTTCCACTTGAGCTCCTCGACATTGTTGATGTGCTCGTCCCAAATCAAACTGAATTGTCACTTTTAGCTGCAACAGGTCCAATAGATTCAGTGGACAAGGCAATATCAGCAGCTCAAACGCTTCCATGCGCCTCCGTAGTTGTAACACTTGGAGCTGATGGGGCAGTTGTCATTGCCAACAATGATGTTATGCATGTCCCAGCCCCCGTTGTTACACCAGTTGACACCACAGGTGCTGGTGACGCATTCTGTGCAGCGCTTGCAGGCGGGCTTTCAGAAGGTAAAGACCTCATAGCCTCGGTTGAAGAAGCTGTGCGAGTAGGTGCGGCAACGACACTTGTTGCTGGGGCACAAAGTTCACTACCAACACGGGAACAAGTAACTGAGCGCTTAGAAGGAGGGTAATATCCCGTCTTTTTCGATGAGGACAAGAATCCCCACGACTATGCTGACAATGCCGATGATTGCTGCCAAGACACGATAAAACACTGTATGTGTCCGAAGCCAATCATTCGCACCGATAGACAACAGGGCTATCGCTGAGTTCGCAAGAATAAGACCAACCACCCAAAATAAAAGAATGAGCAAACCTCCTGCTTTCCCTGTTGCCTGCGTTGTCGCAACAAAAATAGCGATCTGGGTAGGGGTCTCAACCCCAATACCATGCAACACACCAACACCAATCGCTGTAGGACTACTCAGAGATTCCTGATCAAGGAGAAGCTCATGCTTGTGCACATGACGATGCTCTGAATCATCCGACCGAGATTCATGGGAGTGTTCATGCAATTCAATATCATTTTCGTGCTGATGCCCATGTGAATGCTCAACGCTGATACTGCGCCCCCTTGAAGTTCGCTGGATCTTCTTTACACCCTTGTACAAACCATCACGGATCAACATCCACCTACTCTTCAACCTGAAATTATCTCTTTGGAAGAAAATACCCGTAAGAACCCAAACTCCAAGAGCTATAAGTGAGAATCCAATAAAATACATTAGCGTCGTATCCACACTCTCAGGCACAGTGAAATCAGCAAGAATGATCGCCACCCCTAAAACCATCACAACCGCAGCATGGCCCAAAGCGTAGAAACTTGATAGAAGAAACGCACGCTTTTTGCTTTTCTCCACAGAGGAAATATCCGTCAGTGCCGCAATATGATCCCAATCAAAACCATGGCGTAGCCCATACCCAAAAGCTGAGAACAACAGCGCGAAACTCATTAGAAGAACCTCCCAAGACACAACTCAAGTGTCAAATCATAATTTCGTAGAAAAATTAAATTGAACCGGTCACATTTGTTGGACTCCACTCCCTGCTATTGATACATTGAGGACAACACCAAACATCAGGAGATATCTTCACATGGAAGAAAACACCCTTTCAAAACTATTCGGACTCAACGAACTGCCCGTAGCTGAAGCTCACTGCGACGGACCGTGCGGAGTATACGACCCAGCATCAGCACGAATCGCAGCTGAAGCTGTACGGTCAATGACCAAAAAAATACTTGACCTAACCCCACCAGAGCCAGGTGACACCCAAGCCGTAGCTTCATACCTCAACACCGTGGGTAGATTTGTCGCTATTAAAGAAGAACAAGCCGAACTCGCTAAACACGAACTACTTGTTCTCTGGACTGACTACTTCAAACCAGTACATCTTGAGGCATACCCTGATCTTCATGAAGTTTTCTGGAACGCAGCGAAAGCATGTTCAGAAACAAAGCAACATGTCTCCGTAGAAGCAGCTGATGAACTAATGGCTGCATGCGAGAAAATCCATAACATGTTCTGGGAAAGCAAAAGCAGAGAAGTCACGTACTACGAAGCAAGTTGATCCCAACGGTTCTCAAAGAACTTATAGCTTTAGCGTCACGAAAACGTAAATTGTTCCGAGTCGCTGGAACAAGCATGGCGCCCGTACTCGAACCCAAAGACATCGTCTTTATTCGCCCCGCAACCCAATGTCACAGAGACGATATCGTGGCGATCAGACACCCACACAAAAAAACGATTCTTATCAAGTACGTGAAAGAAATCGATGAAAATAATCTTGTAGAGTTATCCAGCCCTACTGGAACCGATAGTAAAGAGTTTGGCAAAGCGTCGTTGAAACATCTCATAGGTGTAGCAACATACAACTACTCTCAAAAAACATCGCTTACACGAGGAAACAACTTCAGCTAAACAAGATCGTCAAAATTGACCAACCACGCAATATTCAACGCTTCAAGTATTTCAGTATCTGACTTACTCACTATGACTGACGAACCAATATAGGTTGCTCCGTTCTCATCAATAAATTTCTTCGCTACACGAATCGTATTTCCAGTTGTGGCCCAATCATCCACAACTAAAATTCGGTCACTCTCATCTAGATCAAATGATCGAGTAAGAAAACTTATCCTTTCACCAGTCCACGTATGTTCAGATGTAATAGTTTTGTCAGCACCGGGATGATTTCTTCCCTCTTTACGGACAAGCACTAACCCTGCTTTCAAATATGTTGCTACAAGAGCTCCCAGCACGGGTCCCCTTGCTTCTGGAGCAATGACTTTCGTAATTCCCTCATCGTGAAAAGGCCTTGCCATAGCAGCCCCTAAGTTTTCAAGAATATAAGGATCTCTGAGCAAACCAGCCACATCTGGGTGATCGTCTACTAAAGGAAAATTATCGCTAAGAAACGCACAGAATACCAAGTGGCCGCTTTTGTCCATAGATGCATCCTACAAATCATTACTTATCCAACACGCCATGAGTAAATCAATTCATTTCTCAATAAAAACCGGAAAGATGTGAATGCACGAGATAATAAAAGGTATGGATCCGAAAACCGTTTATGTCGCCGGACCCCTTTTTGATGAAGGGGAACGCTGGTGGATTGAACAAATTGAACAAACAATCACAGAAATAGGATTCAACACGTTTCTACCGCATCGCGACAACCCCGAAAAGACTCCCGAAACTGTGCAAACAATTTTTGAAAACAATCGTGACGCAATCCGCACATCAGACCTGGTTGTCGCAAACCTCAACGGAATCACCACCGATGATGGAACCGCATGGGAACTCGGATACGCAGCAGCACTACAAAAACCTGCCATAGGGATCTTCACCGACTGGCGAAAACGCTTTGAGGGAGAAGAAGTCGTCAATCTGATGATTTCACGCTCATTAGATACCATCGTTCAATCCCTTGACGAACTCGTCTCGGTCCTTAGACAATACCGACAAGAGAGTAAGTAAAAATCATGGATTTGCTTTGCCCAAACATTCAGCATTACCACTGGGGTGACTACTCATTCATCCCTGAACTCCAAGGACGACCAAAAGGAGATCAACCTGAGGCAGAACTCTGGATGGGGGC